>JAHFAP010000167.1 GCA_023250495.1 Deltaproteobacteria bacterium
GTGATCCTGCCAACTCGTCTCTCTCCTAACGGAGCACCCGTATGTTGAAGGCATAGATGCGTTCGCTCGGAAGCGGTTTGTACTCAACATTTTTCGTCATCCCGAACAAAAGCTGATGGCGCCACAGGAAATGGGCAGGCGCTTCTTCGGTGATGAGGCTCATGGCCTCCAAAAGCAACTTTTTACGCTTGGCCTGATCAAAGGATTGCCGCTCCAGGGCCAAAAGCCGGTCGAGATTTGGGTTTGAGTATCCGATCCGAGGCGAGCCTCCGGTCTCGAAGTACTGGGAAAGGGCCACACTTGGGTCCACTACGCCACCGCGCCCCATGTAATAGAAGGGGACTTTGCCCACCTGAACATTGGCCCAGAGAGTCGCCCACTCTGGGGTCTGCAGCTTGGCCCGTATGCCCACCGCATGCAACATCGGCACAATAGCCTCGGCGATCTGCTTGTCCAGGGTGTAACGACCAACGGGAGTATAGAAATCGACGTCGACGCCGTTTGGAAAGCCCGCCTGTTTGACCAGTTCGCGGCCCTTTTCTGGGTTGTAGGTGTACCGCGGCTGCAGGTTAGGATCGTAGCCGTACTGTCCCGGCCCTATCGGCCCATCGAGCCGGGCTGCTTCTCCTCTAAGCAGTGTTGCGATGATGGTATCCCGGTCCACGGCATAAGAGACAGCTTGACGCAGCAGCTTGTTGTCCCACGGCTTGAACTTCGGACTCATGGCCAGGAACATGATCTCCGCTGAGTCAAAGGAAACCACTTTCAAGTTGGGGTTTCTCTCTACCCGCTCGCGCATGTGGGGAGGGACAAACTGGGCAATCTGGACCTCGCCATTCAAAAGGGCAGTGACCCGCTGCTCCGGTTCCCGCATGATACGGAAGATAACTTCATCGGGTGCCTGCCTGTTCTCTTTCATTCCCGGATAGTCCAGGTTCTTGGTGATGACGAAGCGCTGGCCCGCGATCAGCTCCTTGAACTTGTAAGGGCCAGCCCCGATCGGATACTTGCGGTCGGCCACGTCCGGACCATACTTGTCGTAGATGGCTTTACTGGTCACGATGAAGCGGTCGAAGAGATATTCGAGCAGCGGCGCGGTTGGCTGCTTCGTCGTGAACCTGACCGTGTAGTCGTCGACCACCGCCACGCTGGCAACGGGAGCAACGTTCTGCAGTTGTTTGCTCTGCGGGTCATTCCTGATGCGGTTGAAGGAGTGGACGACATCGGCCGCGGTCAGGCGCGAGCCGTCGTGAAACCGGAGGTTCTTGCGCAGGTAAAACAGCCAGGTGTTAGGGTCCTTCACTTCCCAGCGCTCGACCAGCATCCCCACGTGTTCGCCTTTGTCAAAATCATAAGTGCCCAGGCATCCCATAACCTGGCACCAGATGCTGTAGAGAAGCGCAACGCTGTCGCCATAAGGGTTAAATGTCTCCATAGTCTCCGTCACCCCAACGGAAATGCGGCTCTGTCCATGAGCCAATGGCGCGGTGCTGCCCAGGACAAGAAACGCGACTAGCACTCCGAGAACCTTCTTTACTTCTCGCCAGCTCATAGGGATCTCCCTTTTCCCAACATAATTTGGTTTGCGCCTGCCTATAGCTAAAAATCGAACTGATGTCCTCTCATCAGCCACCTTCTCTCTCCCACCCACTGCAGCAAAACAAAAGCCCGGCTGGGGAATTCCAGCTTGCGGCGCCAGACGGAATCTAACTATCAGTCGCGCCGGATTGGAAGCGGATACGTCCACACCCTTTACAGCCCCAGCTCTTTCGCCCCTTGCTTGACGAAAGAAAAGTCGACGAGGTCCGGGACGCGGGCGCTCGTCTTGGTCTTGGTTTGTTCGCCGATGCGCTTCAGCTCGGTTTGAACCTCCTGGTCGGTCAGCCACAGGACGGGATTGAGGGTTTCCATGATGGCGTCGTAGACTTCCTCGGCGATCTCCCGGTCCAGCTTGTACTGCCGGGAGATGAACTGAGCCATCTCCGGCCTGCGGGTTTAGGCGAAATGGACTGCCCGCAGCACCGCCCTTACTACGCGCCGCACGTTGTCCGGATTTTTCTCCAACTTCTCTCTGGCGGCGACCAGACCTGTGGTCGGCCAAGCGCTGAGGATGTTTCCCGTGCGCGCGACGTCTATGAAGCCCAGCCGCTTTGCCATGATGCTGTAAGGCGGCGTGAGCGCGGCGGCGCGCAGCGCGGAGCCTCCGGCCGTCGTGTAGTCGACGCTGCCGGTGGCCAAGGCCGCAATGCCCACGTTGGTCCGCATGACGATGACCTCGACCTCCAGCCCTTCGCGCGCGAAAAAGCCCTCTTTGGCCGCCAGGTGAATCGGCCATGCCGAGAGCCCCGGAGAAGACGGGGCGATGCGAGTTTTCTCCTGGCTCCATCCCGCGGTGAAAAAAGCGCAGAGAGAGACGGAGACGACAAGCAGAGCCGAGACCGGCGAGCAGCGATCTCTTCTAAAGGCCATACAGAGCCTTGGCGTTGTCGTAGAGAATTTTGTCTATGACCTCCGGCCTGATCTCGCCTTTGAGCTTCAACTTGCGCAGAGCGTCGATTTCGCTCGCCGTGTCGGTGTGGCCGTAGTCGGATCCGATGACGATGTTGTCTTCTCCCGAGTACTTCAGGATGTACGGCAGGTCGTCGTCGGTCTGGCAGGTCACGTAGAGCCGGTTCTGGCGCATCAGATCCGGCCCGACTGGGCGGTTGAATCTTGCAAATCGCTTCCCCAGATCGACCATGACGTACGGGATCCACTGGGCTCGGATTTCGATAAAGCCGAGTCTGAGCCGGGGAAATTTCTCCGGTATGCCGTCGTAAACCAGCGAGTGAAAGGCGGATAGCACGGGAAGCTTGAACCTGGCGAAGCCGCTTTCTCCCTCGAAGAGGTCGACCCAGTCGAAGTTTCCCGTGGAGGCGTGGACGCAGATGGGCAGGTCCAGTTTCTGGGCCTCTTCGTAGAGAGGGAAGAAGTAGGGGTCGCTGAGTCTTCGGTTGTCCACCAAACCTCGGGTGAACAGCCCGCACGCGCCGTTATCCCTGGCGAATCTCGCCTCGCCGATCGCCCCGTCCATGCTCATCATCGGGACCACGGCCACCCAGCGCAGACGCTGCTCGCCCTTTCTCCAGATCTCCGCGAGCCAGCGGTTGTAGCTCCTGCAGATCGCCTGCTCGACTTCGGGGCGGCTCGTGAGCGGCCGCAAGAAGAGCGAGGGGTAAAGTACCTGAACGTCGATGCCCAGCTCATCCATGTGCCTCAGACGCAGTTCTATGTTGCGCATTTCCCGGGAGGCTTCTGGGATTTCCCGGTTGACGTTGGCGCCTCGGGAGAAAAGTTTACCGTCGATCAGCCAATCGTGCCTTCCGTCGCTGCTTGGCGACGCCAGCACCGGCCTGAATTCAGCCTCCGTTGAGTCCATGTATTCCCAGGTGCGCTCGGTTTCTATCACGTGGGCGTCCGCGTCTATGGTAGCCATTTTTGGTTTCCTCCTTGGATATGACCGGATCGAAGGACGCAGCTTAAAGACGGATCTAAAATAGGGCACACGTGTAACGGGCGTCAAGGGGCGATAAGGAAAGAAAAAGTAAAAAGGCAAAAGGAAAAAAGGGACGAAAACCGTGGCTCGTGATCGTGGATCGTGCTGGTATCGAAAGAAGGATGAGGGATGAAGGCTAAAGGATGAAAGATCAGGGTTCGAGAAGATACATACAAAAGAAGGCGTGGACAGCGTCTTTCCCTATTTAGTATCCAAAACCGGCGATGGCCGAGACTAGGCTTCCGTTATACGCAGTCCTGCCAGAAGATGTGGGCCGACGTCGCAACCCAAGAGAGGACAGCGAATCTAATCGGCCCTGGTAAGCCGCGACCATAGAGTAAAACAACAAATAGAAACCCCGTAATAATGCCTCCGAACCAGTACACTGGACAGTACCTTTTGCCGAGATTACGGACCATTGTTGTAATTAACGGCGCCCCGCTCCAAAGGGCCCAGAACTCGTAAATAAATGCGCCAGCGGAGACCAGCAGGAGTATGGTTTGCACCCAACGGGGCATACGGTCAGTTAGCTTATTGGCCAAGTCCCGGGATCACGTAGGGTAAAAATTCACCCACTAGTATTCCAACTGAGGCCGCAACGATAGCCCACTGGACCCATGGAGGCAGCGATTGAACTGCCGTCTCAAACTTATGTGTTACGGATTGAACCTTTTTATCCATCTTATAGAAAGTCAACATTTGAATCTCTCCTTCCTGCACAGATACCTTGCTATATTACAGGCAAAACGCCTTGAAGATCAGCCTATCATATTAGGGATCATCGGACAAAAGGTGTCAGCTCTCGCAATCCAACATTTCTCAAGCTCGATAGGCAACAGCTAGACAAGAAAAATAAGGCGATCTTTTTGATTACTGGACGGCGCTCGCAATCTCCCACCAGTTGCTGTTCAGGTCGCTGAAAAGAAAGGAAACCTCGTCCGAAGTTTCCTTGAGGTCGTCGAGCTCGGTTATTTTCCAGTCCCGCCCGCGGGCCTGAAAGGCGCGGTGGGCATCTCTAACCGCGTCCGGTGAATCGACGGCCAGCGTAAAGCGTTGGTAGCGGGTCAGCCGTTGGCGGTTGGCCGAAAGGGCCTGGATGCAGACTACGTACCATGGCGTGGAAGGGTGCTTCACATAGCAGGAGCTGGGCCAGAGTTTGACCACCTCCAAGCCCAAAACCTCCCGGTAGAAACGCTCAGAGGCTTCCAGGTCGTCGTTTTCCAAAGTCCCATGCGTGAAGGCCTGAGGAACGTAACCCTTGCCGGAGAACTTCTCCTTGGGCAGAGGGTTCGTCCAATGGGGATTGGTAGTCTTTCCCATCCCGGTTTCCACGGCCTTCTCGTACGATTCGATTTCCCAAAAGTTGCCCCCGGGTTCGAAGAAATGAACCGAATAGGCATTGTGGTTCCCTCTGGGTTTGATGATCTTGATCCGAAACTCGTCTTTCTTCATTTCCAGATAGTCGCACGCCCGGTCGACCTCTTCGTTCGTGGTGACGCGCACGCCGTAATGGTTGCGCATGGGCTTGATGGGCGCATCGGGCCGTCCCTCATGAAGGACGAGGCGCCAATCGGTGTTCGGATGTTTCAGAACTTTCTCCCCGTACTTTTCCCCAACCACCTCGAGGGCGAGAATATCGGCCAGGATGGGAATGGTCTCTGCGAAGGAACGACACTCGTAGTGGCCCCGGATCAAGCCGGTCGGCTTAAGCATGATTCGCCTCCAATCTAACTAGGGAACCTTTCCGCCCCAGAGCTCTTTTAGAAAGCCGCTCTTATCCAGGTTCTCGGCAAACGTATTATCAAACAGCTCCGCCGCCCGTCTGCCTAACTTCGTGCCTGCCTCCCGCGTAACCTCCACCGACTCCGCTACGGCGTTTGCCGGCACGATCAGTCGCCGATTGACGAGCCTCTTGGCGTAGGCGTCGTAAGAGGACTGCAAAGCCTCTTCATCCTTGACCTTGAGGATCTTGCCCACGGAGGCCTTGGCCTTTTCCGGGTTTTCCTCGACGAAATAAACCGCCTCCGCCAGCGCCGCGACCAATCTTTGCACCAGCGCGCGCCGCTCTCTCAGGGACTTGGAGTTCGTGTGCAGAGAGCTGTAGATAGCAGGCAGGCCGAGATCGTTGAGATAGTAGAGCACGTTGAAGCCGTCCCTTTTGCCGCGCACATCCAGGGGCGGCGTGAAAGGGCCGGCCTGAATGATGCCTTGCTGTAAGGCGTTGTACCGCTCCGGCTGGCTGCCGCCTACGGGGCGGATTTGTACCTCTTCCAAGTTGAATTTCTTTATAAACGCTCTCAGCAGCCGGTACGGCAATCCGGCCAGCGATCCCACGCCGATGCTTTTTCCCTTTAGATCCTGAATGGTCTTGATTTCCTTTCGGGCGATAATCACATAGGGGAGGCCGACCAGAGGAGAGGCCACCAGCGTGGTGTCTATGCCCGCGGCCATGCCGGGGACGGTTGCGTCGCCGGCGCAGTAGAGAAACTGGATTTCATCCGTGGCCAGGGCCGCCAGAGAAAGGTTGGTCCCACCCTGAATCACAACGTGCTTGACGGCTATGCCGTACTTGCCGAAAAGGTTGTTATCCAGAGCGGTGTATAAATGCATGAAGCCGCCGGAAGTGGCGCAGGTCGCGACGTAAACCGTGACAGGCGCTTCGCCCGGCTTGGCCAGATAGGGATTCGAGTGGGCCGGAAGAGCAACGGCCAAGCCGCAAATGAAAAGGAGAGCTGATATATTCCACTGCCTCAAACAAAGCCGCCGCGAATTTTCTGCTTTCCGCGTTTCTGTTTTCATCCTTGCTCTCGCCTCACGCCTTTACGTATGTCCTACGTTGAGCCCCGGCAGCGACCATTGCTTGACCGGCATCGGCTCCAGAATCGGTTTGCCGAACGCGGGGGAAGTCACGAGATAAATTCCGGTGCCGGTGGCGACCCACATGAGCTTTCGGTCCCACTCGACGAACACATTATCGGTGTCGCGCGGGTAACTCAGATAATCGTCGAGGCTGCCCGGCTGCGGCGGGATGAAATAACCGATGTTGCGCGGCTTGGCCGGGTCTTTGATATCGAACAACTGCGCTCCGGCATTGAAGAACGAATACGCGGTGAAGTTCGGATCCGGCCGGCCGGGCGCCTTCATGTGAGGCGGGTTGTGGGAGCCGAAGCGCCCGCGCTTGTCGCAGAAAGTGCGGTAAGGCGCGTCGGGCGGCGGCGCCGGCACCGGCAATTGCGCGATCGCCTTCGGCTTGGTCAGATCGCGAACGTCGATCACCCACAGCGGCTGATAAGGCTCGTTGCAATCGGGATTGAGCGCTTCGGGATTCGCAATCACGAAGCCGCGGTCGAGCCTCACGATGTCGATGGTGTGGAACGGGATCGCGCCGGGCTTCATCTTCGGATAAAAGCGGCCGATGAGCCG
>JAHFAP010000025.1:0-1361 GCA_023250495.1 Deltaproteobacteria bacterium
GATGGCCGCCTTACTTGCCGTCTGTTTCACAGCCGCCCTCTCGGGACCGGCGGCAAGCACGAGAAGTCCTTTGGGCGCCGCGACCGCCCAAGCCCAGGAATATTTTTCCGACCGGCGGTTCTCTCAGGAGCAGCTCGATAACCTATTGGCGCCGATCGCTCTCTATCCCGACCCGCTGCTGGCGCAGGTCTTGGTGGCCGGGACGTTTGTGGATCAGGTCGAGGATGCGGCGCGGTGGATGCGCGCCTATAACGATCCCTACGCGATCGACGATCAGCCGTGGGACTTGAGCGTCAAGGCCGTCGCTCACTACCCGTCCGTTCTCTATATGATGAGCGACAGGATCGATTGGACCACTGCACTGGGTCAAGCCTACGTCAATCAATCCACCGACGTCATGGCGTCGGTCCAGCACCTGCGCGCGATGGCCTATTCCGCCGGCAATCTGATCTCAAACCAGCAACAGCAGGTGATCGCGGAAAAAGATTACATCGAGATCGTCCCCTATCAGCCCGAGGTCATCTACGTGCCGGCGTACGATCCCGGTATAATTTATGCCGAACCCGCCTACTTCGGGGGCTTCTATCCGGCCACCATCATCACTTTCGGTCCGGCATTCCCGATCGGGGCGTGGCTGAACCGCGATTGCGACTGGGGCAGGCGCCGCATTTATTATCACGGCTGGCGGGGCGGGGGCTGGATCGCCCGCAGCCGCCCGCACGTTCACATCACCAACGTCTACGTCAACAACTATTACACGAACATCCAAATCAACCGGAACGTCGTTCGGCGGGACGTGAACTACAACAATCTCAACCGCTACACCAGCGTTCATCGCGAGGTGAATTACAACAACCTGGCTCGCGGCAACCGGGGAAGCCCCGACAATCCTAACGCCGGCAACAGGATCATCAGACGCGACGTGGACAATCCAAGACGCGATACCGACCGCGGGCGGCCGCCCGTCGAGCAACGGGCGCGAGAAGACAAGTCACCGCGAACCCGGGAGGAAGGACTGCCGCAGGCGCGCGAGGACAGGTCGCCGCGAACACGGGAAGAAAGGCCGCCGCGGAGCCCATCTCCGCAGGTCGCGCGGCCGGCGCCCGAGCCGCCGCCGAGAGATCTCCAGCAGCCGCCTCGCAGCGCGCCCAGCGGCAACAGGAACTTTGATCCTCGCGCCAACCGTGAGCGCGAACAAACCATTCGCGCGCGCGAGCAGCCTGCCCCAAGCCCTGCGGCTAATGCTCCCAGGCCGCCAGCGGGAAAGTCGAGAGGCGACAGGCGAGAGGCGGAAGGATGAAAGACGTGATCGCCCTTCGACCTTGCTCAGGGCCATGAGGTTGTCGAATGGTGAATCGTGA
>JAHFAP010000025.1:1461-20660 GCA_023250495.1 Deltaproteobacteria bacterium
CCATCTTTTTATCCGACCGAGTCATGGGAACTCTCATTTGAGGGCCAACACGTCCTGCATGCTGTAGAGCCCCCTTTTCTGTTTCACCAGCCACTGGGCGGCGCGGATGGCGCCGCGGGCGAAGGTTTCGCGGCTGTGGGCGCGGTGGATGAACTCGACTCTTTCGCCGAGGCCGCCGAAGATCACGGTGTGCTCGCCGACGATGTCGCCGGCGCGGACGGAAAGAAGGCCGATCTCTTTCTTGGTTCTTTCGCCGACGATCCCTTTACGGCCGCAGACGCCTGTTTTGTCCAGATCTCTTTTCAGCGCCTGAGCTACCGCACGCCCTAGGGCCAACGCCGTTCCACTGGGAGCATCTTTCTTGAAGCGGTGGTGGGCCTCGACGATCTCCACGTCGTACTCGTCGCCCAGAGTCTCAGCCACTCTGCCCATGAGACTCACAAGCAGGTTCACGCCGAGGCTCATGTTGGGCGAGATAAGGATACGGGTTCGGCGCGAAAGCCTCTTGATCTCGTCTGACTGCTTTTGACTGAATCCCGTGGTGCCGATAACGATGGGGATATTTTTCTGAGCGGCGATTTTCACGTGCTCCATCGTTGCTTCGGGGGCGGTGAATTCGATGACGACGGCCTGCCCCCTCAACAGAGGAGCGATTTGAGAAACTATCGGAACCCCAATTTTGCCCACACCTGCCACCTCACCGGCATCCTTGTTGATTTGGGGACTATTGGACGACTCGACCGCGCCCACGAGTTTGGTTGCGCCACCCTCATGGACGAGACGCACCAGCGTGCTTCCCATCCTCCCGGCTGCGCCGCAGACAATGACACCCAACACTTCAGCCTCAGATCAGACCGAAATCAGTCATCGCCTGCCTGAGCTTTTTGAGATTGCCCTCTGACATAGGAGTCAGGGGAAGCCGCAGATCGCCCCGGCACTTGCCCATGATAGAGAGAGCCGTTTTTGCAGGTATCGGATTGGTCTCGATGAAGAGAGCGCGGATCAGAGGCATCAGCCGAAACTGCAGCTCCCGGCCTTTCGCCCAATTTCCCTGCAAGCAGGCTTGCGTCAGATCGGACATCTCCTTCGGCGTTACGTTCGCGACCGTAGAGATCACGCCTTTGCCGCCCAACGCCATGAGGGAATAAGTGAGAGAATCTTCTCCTGAGTAGACCGCCAATCTGTCTCCGCACAGGCGCAGCACGTCGATCGCCTGATCTACAGAGCCGGTAGCCTCTTTGACTCCCGCAATGTTTTTGACCTCAGAGAGACGAGCCAACGTCTCCGGCTCGATCTTCGAGCCTGTGCGCGCAGGAATATTGTAGATGATCAGCGGGATCCCCACTGAAGAGGCGACCTTCTTGTAATGCTGATAGATCCCTTCTTGCGTGGGCCTGTTGTAGTAGGGAGAAATCAAAAGCGCGCCGTCGGCGCCGGCCCGCTCCGCTCCGATGGTGAGTTCGATGGCTTCCTGAGTCGAGTTCGACCCGGTCCCCGCGATCACCGGCACGCGCTTTTTCACGGCCTTGACGACCGCCTTGATGACCTCATCATGCTCGTTATGATCGAGCGTGGCGGATTCTCCGGTAGTCCCGCAAGGGACGATCCCGTGGGTCCCGTTCTTGATGTGAAACTCGACCAGACCTTCGAGACTCTGCCAATCGACGCCTCCGTCTTTGAAAGGCGTCACCAGAGCTACCATAGAACCGGAATACATGGCGTCTCCCTTCCCTAGATCTTTACCGTTCCCTGAAACACTTCCTCAGCGCCGCCTGTCATATAGACGCGATTGTTATCACGCCATTCGATCAACAGATCTCCGCCTCGGAGATGAACCGTAACCTTCCTGCCATTTCTCCCCGTCAAAGCGCCGGCGACAGCCGCGGCGCAGGCGCCCGTGCCGCAGGCCCAGGTCTCTCCGGCCCCGCGCTCCCAGACGCGCATTCGGATCTCTTCGGGCGTAATCACCTTAATGAACTCGGTATTGACCCGATTGGGGAAAAAAGGGTGATGCTCGAAGCGCGGGCCTATCCTCTGAAGGTCCAAGCTGTCCGGGTCGTCGAGGTAAACCACGCAGTGCGGATTCCCCATTGAGACGCAACTGACGCGGTAAGTGGTCCCATCGACCTCCAACGGGTAATCGAGAATTTTGCCGTCGGCGTTGACCGGGATCTTTCTTCCTTCCAGGATCGGCTTGCCCATGTCAACTTCCACCAGATTGCCGACGAGGCGCGGCCGAATGATTCCCGCCAGCGTCTCTACCGCCAGCTCCTTTTTTTGCGTCAGGCCGTGGTCGCGCACGTACTTGGCAAAACAGCGGATTCCGTTGCCGCACATCTCCACCTGCCCGCCGTCGGCGTTGTAGATCTCCATCTTGAAGTCAGCGACCTTGGAGGGATGAACCGTCAGCAGTTGATCCGCGCCGATCCCGAAGCGGCGATCGCAAAGCCGCTTTGCCAACTTTTCCAGGTCGCGATTCACTCCGTTGAGGCAATCGATAAAGATGAAATCGTTGCCGCAACCGTGCATCTTAGTGAAAGCTAGCTCCCCCATAATCTCTTACCACCGCCACCAGGCTATCAGCCGTCAGCTTTCAGCCCAGGACTCCAATGCTGAGAGCTGACCGCTGAAGGCTGACAGCTATTGTAACACCGGCGGTATCACTTCGCCTTTGATCAGATCGTCGAAGCTTTCCCTCGCACGGACAACGTAAAAGTTATCTCCGTCAACCAAGACCTCGGGCGGCTTCGGATGGGCGTTGTAGTTCGAGGCCATCGTAAACCCATAAGCCCCCGCGCTCATGATCGCCAGCAGATCACCGGGCTGCGGCCGTGGCACTTCCCGATCCTTGGCAAAAAAATCTCCGCTCTCGCAGATAGGTCCAACGACATCGGCCACGATCGTTTCCGACTTCCTCTCAACCACAGGTTGGATGGCCTGGTAGGAGCCGTAAAGGGCGGGGCGGATGAGATCGTTCATGCCGCCGTCGACGACGACAAATTTCTTTTCGTCGGTCTCCTTCAGATAGAGGACCTCGGTAACCAGAATACCCGCGTTCCCGACCATCACGCGGCCCGGCTCAAGGATGAGCGTCACATCGAGCCCCTCAAGACCGTGGATCAGCGCGGCGGCGTACTCTTCCGGGTGAGGAGGCTCCTCATCTTTATAGCGGATGCCCAACCCTCCTCCCAGGTCGAGGTAGCGAATATTCGCGCCTTCCTTTCTCAGATATCCCACCAAGACCCGGTCGAGGTACTCTCTGATCCGGGAAAGCGCATCGACAAAAGGGCCCACCGAGGTGAGTTGCGATCCGATATGGCAATCCACGCCGATGACTTCCAAATTTCCCAGGGAAAGAGCTTTTTTATACAGCTCCGCGGAGCGTTTGATATCGATGCCGAACTTGCTCTTCTTCATCCCCGTCGAGATGTAAGGATGGGTCTCGGGGTCCACGTCAGGATTAACCCTGAGGCTGATCGGCGCCCTCTTTCCCAGGCCGCGGCTCACGTCGTTGAGAAAAATCAGCTCCTGCTCGGATTCGACATTGAACATCAGGATCGCGGCGTTGAGCGCGTATTCGATCTCCTCTTTCTTCTTCCCCACGCCGGAAAAAACGATCTTCTTGGGATCGGCGCCGGCTTTGAGAGCGCGGAACAGCTCGCCACCGGAAACGATGTCAAAGCCGCTTCCCTCCCTGGCGAAGGTCCTGAGAACCGCCAAGTTGGAGTTGGATTTCACTGAAAAACAGACCAGATGGGGCGCCCTGGCGAAAGCTTGATCAAAGACGCGGTAGTGGCGCCTGAGCGTGGCCAGGCTGTAAATGTAGGCCGGGGTTCCGACCTCCCGCGCGATGCGCCGCACCGGAACCCTTTCGGCAAAGAGCTCTCCATCGCGGTATTCGAAGTAATGCATCAGGGCTTCCAGACGACCTGGACCTCGTTCGAGGGATCGCTGAGGGAGTCGTCCATGAGCTTGGAGAAAACTCGATAGCGGTAGATCGTTTGCGGCTGAAGCTCCTGGTCGACGAAGCCGAACTGTTTTCCCTTCCTGAACTTCAGCTGGTCTTCCACGTTCACGGCCGCCCTCTGCCGATACGGCACCGGACATTCCGGACATGTCTTGGAAAGCTCCTTGCGGAAGATTACAAAGCCGGCAAGATCGTTCAGCTCCTTGCCGTCGACGTAGCGCGTCGGCCGGGTCCAAGTTAGATTGATTCCTTGGTTGCCCGCCCGCCCGTTGAGGTCCTTGATCGTCTCAGGCATAGCCCCCTCCGGCGTGCGCAAGGCCCCCTTGCTGCCGCAGCCGATCACTGAAACAGCGATCAGCGCCAGCAAGAGAAAGTGAAAAATTGCGATCCTCGATCCTCTATCCTCAATCCTCGGAAGTATTCTCATAACACCCCCATTTCCTTTAAACGGCGCCGCACGTTGGCCGATGCAGTTCCCCCCACCGAGCGACGCCGATCAACCGCCGCCTGCGGGGTCAAGTAGATATAGACGTCCCTCTCGATCCTGGGAGAAAAACGCTTCAGCTCTTTTAGGGGCAGCTCCTCGATCCTGCAGCCTCGCTCGAGGCAGGCGCGAACGATTTTGCCCACCAAAGCGTGGGCCGACCTGAAAGGCATTCCCCTGCCGACAAGGTAATCCGCCAGATCGGTGGCATTCATCAACCCGTTCTGAGCCGCCGCCATCATTCTTTCCTTCTTGACCTTGATCTCCCCCACCAGCTCGCGCATGACCTCAAGGCTCGCCTTGACCGTATCCACCGTATCGAACAGCGGGAGCTTGTCCTCCTGGAGGTCGCGGTTATAGGCCAGTGGCAGACCCTTCATGACCGTAAGCAGCGCCTGCAGGTGGCCGAAGATGCGTCCGGCCTTGCCGCGGACAAGCTCCGGGACATCCGGATTCTTTTTCTGCGGCATCATGGAGCTGCCCGTGCAATAACGGTCCGGCAGCTCGATAAAACCAAATTCCGCGCTAGACCACAAGACCATCTCCTCCGCAAGACGGCTGAGGTGAACGAAGAGGATCGCCGAGGCCGAGAGAAATTCGAGCACGAAGTCGCGGTCGCTGACGGCGTCGATGCTGTTCCTGGAGATGCGCGGAAAGCCGAGCAGCCTGGCCACGTAGCGCCGGTCGATGGGAAGCGTCGTCCCGGCCAGCGCGCCTGAGCCCAGAGGGAGAACGTTGACCCGCTCCAGGCAACCGCTCATCCGCTCGTGGTCGCGCTCCAGCATCTCGACGTGGGCGAGCAGATGATGGGAGAAGAGAACCGGCTGGGCCCTCTGTAGATGCGTATAGCCCGGCATGATGACCTTCAGATATCGCTTCGCTAAGCGCGCAAGCTCGCGCTTAAGGTTCTCGACGGCTTGCAGAACGCTCTTCAGCTCGTCACGGAGGTAGAGGCGCATATCGAGGACCACCTGGTCGTTGCGGCTTCTGGCGGTGTGAAGCTTTTCGCCTACTCTGCCGACCCGCCCGATCAGCCGCCGCTCGATGTTCATGTGGATGTCCTCGTCCGCGGCGGAAAAGCGGAACTTCCCCTCCTCGATCTCTTTTTGAATCGAGCTAAGCCCGCGCACGATGCGCCGCGCCTCTCTGGACGAGATGATCCGCTGGCGCGCCAGCATCCTGGCATGCGCGATGCTGCCGGCGATATCATGGCGGTAGAGCCGCGCGTCTACATCGATGGAGGCGGTAAAGGCCTCGACCGATCCCGCCGTCCGCCCCGCAAAGCGCCCGCCCCAGAGTTTTTCCCCCCTAACCACCCTTGCTTCCCCCTCCTGATTTTCGATTTTAGATTTTGGATTTTAGATTAATCGGAAATCGGCAATCGAAAATCTAAAATTCTTTATCACCCTTTAACTTTTTTAAGTCGCCGCAGCCTGAGCCTCAGCGCGTTGAGCTTGATGAACCCATCGGCATCTCCCTGGTGGTATCCCCCGCCCTCCTCAAAGGTCGCCACCTGCGGATCGTAGAGCGACGATCTCGACCTGCGGCCCGCGACGATCGCGTTTCCCTTGTAGAGTTTCAGCCGCACCCGGCCGCTGACGTTCCCCTGCGACGCGTCGATCACCCGCTGCAGCACCTCCCGCTCCGGCGAGAACCAGTAGCCGTAGTAGATAAGCTCCGCGTACTTGGGCATAAGCGAGTCCCTGATCCGCAGCACCTCCCGGTCCATCGTGATCGACTCCAGGGCGCGGTGCGCGACGTGAAGCAGAGTCCCTCCCGGAGTTTCATAGACGCCGCGAGACTTCATGCCCACGTAGCGATTCTCGACCAGATCCACGCGGCCGATGCCGTGCTTTGCGCCGAGGACATTGAGGGCGGAGAGCAGCGCCGCGGGCGAACGCGCTCTGCCGTTCAGAGCTACAGGATCGCCGCGGGAAAAATCGATCTGAATGTACTCCGCCCGGTTGGGCGCCTTCTCCACCGGCCTGCTCCAGAGAAACATATCCGCCGGCGGCTCTTGCCATGGGTCCTCCAGGATGCCCCCCTCGTAGCTGATGTGAAACAGGTTGCGGTCGACGCTATAGGGCCGCTTGCGCGACACCGGGACGGGTATGCCGTAGCGCTTCGCATAAGCCACCAAGGCCTGGCGCGAGTTGAGATCCCACAGCCGCCACGGCGCGATCACTTTCACATCGGGCTTCAAGGCATAGTACGTCAGCTCGAAGCGGACCTGATCGTTGCCCTTGCCCGTGGCGCCGTGGGCCACCGCATCGGCCCGCTCTTTGACGGCGACATCGATCTGTCTCTTGGCGATCAGCGGCCGGGCGATCGAGGTGCCCAGGAGATAGGAACCCTCGTAGACCGCATTGGCCCGGAGCATCGGAAAGATATAATGACGCACGAACTCATCCTTGAGGTCATCCACAACCACCTTGCTGGCGCCGGTCTTGAGCGCCTTGCGCCTGATCGCCTGCAGATCCTCCCCCTGGCCGAGGTCCGCGCAGTACGCGATCACCTCACAGTGATAGGTCTCGATCAGCCAGCGCAGGATGACTGAAGTATCCAACCCTCCCGAGTATGCCAGCACCACCTTTTTGACCTTCATCCCGTCCCCATTTTCGATTTTAGATTTTGGATTTTAGATTAAATCTAAAATCGGCAATCCAAAATCCAAAATTCTCATTTGCCCTTTAACCCTTTAACCAACCACACCATAATCGCCTTCTGCACGTGGAGGCGATTCTCCGCCTGATCGAAAACAACGGAACGCGGCCCTTCTAAAACGTCATGCGTGATCTCCTCACCCCGATGGGCAGGAAGACAATGCATCACCAAAGCGTCCCTCTTCGCCAGGGCGACGAGCGCCTGATTGACCTGATAGCCCTGGAAGGCGCGCCGCCGGATCTCCGCTTCCTGCTCTTGCCCCATGCTCGCCCAGACGTCGGTGTAGAGCGCATCCGCCCCGCGCGCGGCCTCGGCCACGTCCTGAGTGATGCGAATGCGCCCGCCGTTCTCCTTGGCCAGACGGGCGACCTCCGCGTTCGGCTCGTACCCTTTGGGACAGGCGAGGACAAAAGAGAACGGAAACTTCTCCGCCGCCTGCATCCAACTATGGGCCACGTTGTTTCCGTCGCCGATAAAAGCGATCTTCAACCCAGCCAGTTTTCCTTTGTGCTCCACGAGCGTGAAGCAATCGGCCAGCACCTGACACGGATGAAACAGGTCCGTGAGCCCGTTGATCACCGGCGCCGTCGCGTAATGGGCCATCTCTTCGAGCGTCTGCTGAGAAAAGGTCCTGACGACGATCAGATCCACCCAGCGGCTGAGACTGCGGGTGCAGTCGGCCGCGCTCTCTCTCACTCCCAGGAGAATCTCATCGGGGCCGAGAAAGACCGTGTCCCCGCCGAGCTGGATCATCCCGGTCTCGAAGCTGACGCGCGTCCGCAAGCTCGGCTTCTCGAAGATCATCGCGAGCGTCTTTCCGGCGAGCTGCCGGTGCGCGACCCCGCGCTTGAGCTCCCATTTGAGCTTGCGGGCCAGCGAGAAGATCGCTTCGATCTCTGCTCGACTGATCTCCCTCAAGCTCAGCAGATCTCTCTTTTTCATCAGCCTATGTGTCATTCTGAGCGAAGCGAAGAATCCAGTGGCCGGACAGACCCTTCGCTGCGCTCAGGGTGACATCCGGAAGGTCTTCTTCAGCCAAACATGTTGGTTTTCGCCCTTGGTTCAACCTACAAGGAAAGCTATTGACGCGCGAGGACCTTCTCCAGAATGGCCAGCCCCTGCCCGATCTCTTTCTTGCCAATGATCAACGGAGGAATGAAGCGGAGCACCTTGTGCGCGGCGCAGTTGATGAGGAGACCGGCCTTGAGGCAGTCCTCCACGATCTTTCCGCCGTCCTGCTCCAGCTCCATTCCCAGGAGAAGCCCTTTTCCGCGCACCTCACGAATGAAGCGGAAGCGTTGCTTCAGGGCCTGCAGGCCATCAAACAGAACTCGTCCCATCTTGACGCAGTTCTTGAGCGCGCCGCCTTGGACAAGAGTCTTGAGCACGGCTAATCCCACGCTGCAGGTCAGAGGATTGCCGCCAAAGGTGGACGCATGAGCTCCCGGAACAAAACTCCGCGCCACTTTCTCTTTCGCCAGCATGGCGCCCAACGGCAACCCTCCGCCAAGCGCCTTGGCCAAGGTCATGATGTCGGGCTCCACGCCGAAATGCTCGTAGGCGAAGAGCTTGCCGGTGCGCCCCATGCCCGACTGAACCTCGTCGAAGATCAGCAGAATCTCCCTTTGATCGCACAGCTCTCTCAACCCCTGCAGATAGCCCTTGTCCGGAACGACCACTCCCCCTTCACCCTGAATTGGCTCGACCAGGACGGCGGCCGTCGTCTTCTCGTCGATCGCCTCCTCCATCGCCCGCAGATCGTTGTAAGGCACCTGACGAAATCCCGCCGGCAGCGGGTCATATCCGGCGCGCACCTTTTCCTGTCCGGTGGCGGTCAGCGTCGCTAAGGTCCGTCCGTGGAAGGAGTTGTGGGTCGAGAGGACCTCGTACTTCCCTCCGAGCCATTCGGCGCCATAGCGCCGCGCCAGCTTGATAGCCGCCTCGTTGGCCTCCGCCCCGCTGTTACAAAAAAAAACCTTCTGAGCAAAAGAACGGCGGCACAGCTCGCGCGCCAGCTCCGATTGCGGCGCGATGTGATAGAGATTGGAGACATGGAGCAGCTTCGCCGCCTGCTGCCGGATGGCGCGCGCCACCGCCGGATGGTTGTGACCGAGGCTGTTGACCGCTATGCCGGCGACAAAGTCGATATACTCCTTGCCGTCGGCGTCCCAGACCCGCGCCCCCTTGCCCCACACCAGGGCCACGGGAAAGCGCGCGTAAGTGTTGGCGACATACCGTTGGGTGAGATTGATAATTTGCCGGTTGTTCATATCTTTTAGCAACTGCTATCAGCGATCAGCTAAGAATCGGATAGTGGGGGGGGAAGCTGAATGCTGACGGCTGAAAGCTTATTTTTGCACCACCTCTGTCCCGACGCCTTCTTTGGTGAAGATCTCGAGCAGCACGGCATGCTTGGCCCGGCCGTCGATGATGTGGGTCTTTGCGACGCCGCCTTTCAATGCCTCGATGCAGCATTCGACCTTGGGAATCATCCCTTCTCCGACGACGCCGTCCTGGATCAGCTTGCGCGCCTGGTTGATCTTGAGCGTGCTCAAAAGCTCGCCCTCCTTGTCCTTGACCCCTTCCACGTCGGTGAGCAGAATCAGCTTCTCCGCTCCCAGCGCCTCAGCCAGCTGCCCGGCCACCAGATCCGCATTGATATTATAAGTCTCGCCTTTGTTTCCCACTCCTACCGGAGCGATGACCGGGATGAACTTGTTGTCGTCCAGGGAATTGATCACCGTCGGGTTGATCGCGACGATCTCCCCGACCATGCCGATATCGACCTTCTCCGGCTCCTCTCCGTTGGTTTTGACCGTGACGGTCATTTTGCGCGCCCGGATGAGCCCGCCGTCCTTGCCGCACAAGCCCACGGCCATGCCGCCGTGCTGGTTGATGAGATTGACGATCTCCTTGTTGATTTTGCCGACCAGCACCATCTCCACGATGTCCATGGTTTCCTGGTCCGTCACTCTCATGCCGCGCACGAAGTGGCTCGGCGTCCCCATCTTCTCCAGCATCTCGTTGATCTGCGGACCGCCGCCGTGGACCACCACCGGGTTGATGCCGACGTATTTGAGCAGCACGATGTCCTGCGCGAAGCTGGTTTTAAGCTCCTCGTCCGCCATGGCGCTGCCGCCGTATTTTATGACAAAGGTCTTGCCGTAAAAGCGCCGGATGTAAGGCAGCGCCTCCATCAAGACTTCGGTTTTGCCTATGAACCGTTCCATGCCTGTGCCTTTCAGTGAGCCGTGAGTAGTGAGGAGTCAAAGAGCCTCTTCGTCAACTGCTCACTGCCTCATATCCTCACTGTCTCACTAGAGGATATATCGCGACAGATCCTCGTCTTTGAGGATCGGGTTCAGCCGGTCGCGGACATGCTGGGCATCGATCACGACTTCCTTGCCGCGCATCTCCGGCGCCGAGTAAGAGATCTCGTCCAATAACCGTTCCATGATCGTGTGGAGGCGGCGCGCGCCGATGTTTTCCGTCCGCTCGTTCACCTCCGCGGCGATCCGGGAAATCTCCACAATGGCGTCGTCGCGGAACGAGAGACGGACCCCCTCGGTCTCCAGCAGGGCCATATACTGCTTGATGAGAGCGTTTTTCGGCTCCGTGAGAATGCGCACGAAGTCTTCCTTGCCCAGCGAGCTCAGCTCCACGCGGATCGGAAATCTCCCCTGGAATTCGGGGATCAGGTCCGACGGCTTGGCGCTGTGAAAAGCGCCGGAGGCGATAAACAGGACGTGATCGGTCTTGATCATGCCGTACTTCGTGTTCACCGTCGAGCCTTCCACGATCGGCAGCAGGTCGCGCTGGACTCCCTCGCGCGAGACGTCCGGACCGTGGGTGGATGATTCCCGGCCGGCGATCTTGTCGATCTCGTCGATGAAGACGATCCCCGACTGCTCGACCCTGCGGACGGCCTCCGAAACCACCTTGTCCATGTCGATCAGCTTGCTCGCCTCCTCTTGGGTGAGGATATCCATGGCCTCCGGGATCTTCACGGTCCTCTTCTTCGTCCGTTTGGGCAGGAGATTGGAAAACATCTCCTTGAGATTGAACTCCATCCCTTCCATCCCTTGCGGCGTGAGCACCTCGATCATGGGCATGACCGTCTGGCTCATCTCGATATCCACGAAGCGCTCGTTGAGCTTGCCTTCGCGCAGCATCTTCTTGAGCTTCTCCCTCGTCCCGGCGGCTCTCACGCTCTCAAACTCGTCCGTTTCGGCCTTGCCAATCTGCAGCGGGGGCAGCAGGAGGTCGAGGATCTTCTCCTCGGCAAGCTCTAGCGCTCGCAGCTCGACCTTTTGCTTTTCCTCCTCTTTGACCATGCTCACCGACAGCTCCGTCAGATCGCGGATGATCGACTCCACGTCCCGCCCGACGTAGCCCACCTCCGTAAACTTGGAGGCCTCGACCTTGATGAACGGGGCCTGGGCCAGCTTGGCGAGCCGGCGCGAGATCTCGGTCTTGCCCACGCCGGTCGGCCCGATCATGATGATATTTTTCGGCGCGATCTCCTCGCGCAGATCCTCCGGCACGAGCTGGCGCCGCCAGCGGTTGCGCAGCGCGATCGCCACCGCCCGCTTGGCGTCTCTCTGCCCCACGATATAACGGTCCAGCTCCGAGACGATCTCACGCGGCGTCATGACCGGCGACGGCGACGTAAGAGGCGCCGTTTCCGCCAACGGTTCTTTCCGAAGATCTTTCATAAGCTAAGGCAGTTCTTCAAAGGAGAACTGATCATTCGTATAAACGCATATCTCAGCCGCCACCCGCATCGCCTCTTCCGCAATCGCGCGCGCATCGAGCTCAGTGTGCTTGATCAAAACCCGCGCCGCGGCCAGGGCGTAGTTTCCGCCGGAGCCGATTGCGATCGCTCCGTCGTCCGGCTCCACCACATCCCCGCTTCCCGAGACTACCAACGAATCCTCCAAGTCCGCAACGATCAACAGCGCGTCCAGCCGGCGCAGCACCCGGTCGGTGCGCCAGTCTTTGGCCAGCTCCACTGCCGAGCGTTTAAGGTTGCCGTTAAATTGCTCCAGCTTGGCCTCGAATTTCTCAAACAGCGTGAAGGCATCGGCGGTCGTTCCGGCGAAGCCGGCGATGACCTTATCGTGGTATAGCTTGCGCACCTTGCGCGCCGTATGCTTCATCACGGTCTGCCCAAGGCTCACCTGCCCGTCCCCCACCATTACAACCTTCCCTTTATGACGGACCGCCAATATGGTCGTACCGTGAAACATGTCACCGACTTCCGATTTTAGATTTTCGATTTTAGATTCAATCCAAAATCGGCAATCCAAAATCTAAAATGCCTAGGCCCTTGGATGCGCGCGGTCATAGACCGCCGTCAACTGATCCAGATTCACGTGCGTGTAGCGCTGGGTCGTCGATAGGCTGGCGTGGCCTAACAGCTCTTGGATCACGCGCAGGTCGGCGCCGCCGTTCAGCAGATGCGTCGCAAATGTATGGCGCAGCCCGTGCGGCCCCATGCGCACCGGAATGCCTGCAGCTTTGAGATATTTCTCCACGACTCGCGCAACGCTGCGGGTCGTGATCCGTCCTCCTCTATGATTCAAAAACACCGGCGTCTCACCCTTCGCCGCTCTCCGCCATTTTCTCGCCTGTTCGGCGCCATACTCCCGCAGCGCCTGCAGCGCCACCTCTCCAATCGGAACGATCCGCTCCTTTGAGCCTTTCCCGATCACTCTAATGATGCCCAACTGAAAGTCAATGTCGCCCCAGTTGAGACCGACCAGCTCGCTCACCCGGACGCCGGTGGAATAAAGCGCTTCCAAGATCGCGCGGTCGCGGACGGTAAGGAGGCCGTTTCCCTGAACGCCGCCGAGCAAGCGAAAAACATCATCCACCGAGAGAAAGGCGGGCAGCGGCTTTTCCTGCTTCGGCGTGGAGATCAGCGCGAGCGGATCGCGCTGAATATGCTTCTCTCTTACCAGGTAGCGAAAAAATCCCTTAAGCGCGGCGAGCTTTCTGCCGATGGAGCTTTTGCGGTTGCGCTTCGATAGCGACGCGAGATAGGCGCGGATTAAGTGGACGGTCACGTCCTCAAGGGCAATCTTCTTTTCCTGCTCTTCTTTTGCTCTCCGGCTAAGAAATTCCTGAAACTGTCTGAGATCGCTTAGGTAATTCCTCAACGTGTGAGGCGAGACATTCCGCTCCAACCGCAGATAACTCGCATATTGGTCAACCAGATCCTCCATGATCCCTGCCTCTAAAAACTTTTTTCATTCTAGCATACCACTCTAGGCTTTAAAACAAAATTCCCCTTGCCGCCGCATCAGCGCAACGCTCATTACATTCAACTCCCAGGACTAGTCATCCAGGGATTCGTGTAGTTTAGCCTTGAGGGGTTTTGAGATAGAACGGGCCAGCAACGAGACGCTGACTGCTAATGACTAAAGGCTTCTTTATTCTTTGGGAGGAATAATCACATGCCTGTCCGCAAGGAGCATAGCGAAGATGGAAGTAAGCGTGGGATAAAGCGTCTCGGGCGAGGATAACGGCTCAGGGCCAGGATGCTTTTGGTTGAACGCCTGAATCTCCTTGACAAGCTGCTTGGCAGCCCCGGTTACTCTCTCGTGAGCTGTATCAGCGGTTATCTCTCTCATACATCACCTCGCTAGGGACGAACTATATCATTCCAGTCATTATCAAGCAAATACCTCGCCATTGCCCTTGCGAAAGCTGAATGAAGGCTTGGTGGCGCGTGCCTTTTCCTTGTGAGAATAGCAGTAAACAGGCTGGTCCCGAGCAGAGACGCTGCCAGGGCATCCTCACAATCAACTTGCCGCGGAGACGTACCATAGATAACGCTAACTGTCCGGTAGACATTCCGCGCTACATCAACCAGTTCAACACGATGGTTCTGATAGTCGGTAAGAAAACTCCAGCTTGAAAGCGTTTGTTGGTCTTGAGGTGTTAATAAAGCCATACCTTTACTCCATAGCGAAAAAGGCCATCCAGAGGCTAATTCCTGCCATGGCAAGAACGGAAATAACGAATCCACCAGAAAGGAGCATGTTGTGGGCCCCGACGGGGCTCATAATATACAGCGAGTAGATAGCCAGGAGAGCGTTAAGGGCGATAAGGGCTGCCATCACACGGCACAAATTCGTTAGCGTGTTGCATATCGGTGCACGGGCCGGATGGTCGGGGGTGGTGATCGAGGAGTACATAGCATAGACGGAATACAAAAATCCAAAGACACCAAAAAGGATAGCCCCTATGGCAATGTAGGATTGAAAAGCGACAGATGGAAATGCATCAGACATGGCGACCTTTTACACCGGTCAGCCTGCATTGGTCAACCGACCCAAGGCCCTGAGCGTAGGGACCTAGTCGTTCCTCCACACACATTGTATTAGCCGCTCGTTGAGAAGCTTCTCGACAAGAGCTTTAACTACCCTCTTTCTTGGGGCGCGGGGATAGATCAAGCCTGGAGACACATCCACTTTTCTCTTCAGTTCAGCTTCGATGTACCTCCAAATTTGTCGCGCATGGCGTAGTACGTTTAGTCTTATCCGTTCTTTTGGTATTCTGGAGCTTCCCCCCATAGGTTGGACAGTTTTTGACCCCAAATAAGCTCGTGGTTGAAGATCGCCCTATCTTTTTCGTAAGGTTAAAGTTGTTCCAAGAACTCTTCTTCGCCGATCCCTCCTTGGCGCAGCAACCTCTGCGTTATCCCGTGGTAGAGTTCGATGCGGTCGTGCCGAACCAAGGTAATCGAGTTTGGTTTTTGCGGATGGCGCAGTCTGACGTGCGAGCCGGTTTGATGCTGGATAAAGAAACCAAGGCTAAGCAGTGCCCGACAAAAATTTTTCCTTGGCTATTCCTTCCAGAGCGCAGTGGATGGCATCACGGGCCATCCGGCGGGCCTCCTTCAGCGTGCGACCGGCGGTTATTATTTCGGGGAGAGCAGGCACAATCGCCTGATAGCCGCCTCGTTCAAGAGGCTCAAAGATGACCGTGTAGCTATAATCTTTAATGACCGCCAATTTGTGTCCTTGCAAAAGTGTATTTGTTTCAACTCGGTCCGTCAACTTGCCTGAGATCGCTTAGGTAATTCCTCAACGTGTGAGGCGAGACATTCCGCTCCAACCGCAGATAACTCGCATATTGGTCGATCAAATCCTCCACGATTCTCAGCTCCCGAAAAACAATTTTGATTCTAGCATACCACTCCAGGCTTTAAAACAAAATTCCCCTTCCGGCTGAAGATCGAGTGTGATTTCATCCTTAGCCCATCTGTCTTCCATTCCCCACCCAAACCTGCTAGGAATTCCTTTCACACATCCATGGGACGTGAAGAGCGAGTTACCTTTTCCAACAATCGCGGGCAGACGCTCGTAGGGATTCTGCACCGTCCGGCTGGGCGTGAGCCGAATGCCGCGGTGATTCTTTGTCATGGCATGGAGTCGGGCAAGGAGAGTGAGAAGCTCATTGCTTTATGCAAGCGCCTGTCAGAGAAAGGAATCTTGGCGCTGCGTTTCGATTTTGCGTGCGCGGGAGAACCAGAGGGAAAGTTCGAGGAAATTACCTACAGCGGTGAGGTTGAGGATTTGCGCGCGGCCTACAACTCCATGCTCCGATACCAACCGAAAAAGATCGGCATCTTAGGTTCCAGCATGGGAGGAACCGTCGCCATTCTTTTCGGCGCTCAAGAGAAGAATGTGGCGGCGCTTGTGACCATCGCGGCCCCATCTCACCCGGAGAAAATCACCGAGCGGCTCTTGACTCCCGAGGAGGCCCGGCAGTGGCGCAAGCTGGGCTTCGTCGCTTATCAAGGTCAGCGGCTCAATGTCTCGCTGCTCGACGACGTGGAGAAAATAGACGTGCCAAAAGCCGCGCGGAAGATCTCTTGCCCCGTGCTCGTCATTCACGGCGATAGGGATGACACGGTGCCTGTCGAAGAGGCGCACGAGCTTTACGCCGCGCTCGGAGGTCCCAAGAAGCTCGTCATTCTCCAAGGCGCGGATCACCGTCTCTCAGATCCGTCGCACTTACAAAGAGCCCTCGCAGAGTCCATCGATTGGCTGACGCAACACCTTCAATGAGGCGACGATGAGAAAAAACTTGCTCTCTTCCGTCGAGCCCCCTCACCTTAGTCCTCTCCCCCGCAACGGGGGAGAGGGAAGGGTGAGGGGGAAATGCGGCGAGTTGAAGTGGCGGTCAGCTCTCCTCGCGTTCTATCTATCGGCTATGCTAGTCGCTGGCTGCGGTAGAGATTTGCATACCGCTCAGGGCGTGGCAGAGGAATTCGTCGATCAGCACTACGTGCACATCGATCTGCAGAAGGCGAAAGAGTACGCCGTGGGCCTGGCGGAGGAGAAGCTCAACGACGAGATCCGCTTAACCGCCGGCCAGCCGATCGACGCCTCGACGCGCAAGCCCAAGGTTAACTACCGGCTCGTGGAAAAGAAGGAGGGAGACGGCCGCGTCTCTTTTCTTTATGAAGGAACCATTCAGGCTGAGGATGCCCCGGAATTCACCCGGCGCTGGCTCATCGTGGCGCGCAAAGAGGGCAACCAATGGCGCGTCTCCAACTTCACCGAATACGACTGACCTCTCGAGCAGTCAGCGTTCAGCAGTCAGCCGTCAGCCAAAAACTCAATTTCGAAAGCACCATGAAGATATTTAGCTGAAAGCTGATGGCTGATGGCTACTTTCCTGCCTATTTTTGCCCCAGCTCTTCGAAGGCCTGCCTGGCAAAACTGAAATCGACCACCTGAGTCAGCGGAATTTCCTTTTTTTCCTTGAGCAGCTCCTGCGCGGCTTGAACGCTGAGAAGCACCGCGCTGTCCGACGCAGTCCCGCGCTCCGCCCAGGTCCTGGCGGTAAGCTCCCACGTCTTGCCGGCGCGCTCCCGGTCGAGCTTCCACTTTGCCATGAGTAGCGAGATCATCTCCTCGCGATGGGACTTGCCGTAGGCCATCCCTTTCAGAAGCGCTCGAATCAGCCTCTTGATCTGCCCGGGCTGCTCCTTGATCATCCGGCTCGCAACGCCGATCCCGCCGCTGATCACTTCCAGCGCCTCGCCGATAAAGACCAGGCGCTTCAAACCCAACTGCTCGGCCTGAAAATCAACGGGAACGCTGACCGTGGTTGCGTCCACCCCGCCCGCGCTCAGCGCGTTGATTCTCTCCGGTGTGTTGCCGATGACGATCATGGTCATCTCCCGGTCGGCATCGATCCCCGCGTCTTTGAGCAAGCGCCTGGAGAGCAACGACTCGCCGGCTGTCAGCGACGCCACGCCGAGCCTCTTGCCCTTGAGATCCTTGAGCGACTGGATCTGGGGCCTGACCATCAAGGAGTAGAGCGGACGGTCATTGGTGACCATGACCACCTTGACCGGCAGGCCGAGAACGGCGGCATTGATCGTGGTCCCGGCGAAAAAATTGTATTGGAGATCGCCGGGCAGCAGCGCTTTCACGCCCAACTCCGGCCGCATGATGATCAGCTCGATATCCAAACCTTCAGTCTGAAAGATCCGTTTTTCTTTGGTGAGGATCAGAGGAAAGGAGATCAGGCCACCGGGAGAATAGGCGATCCGCACGCGCTCCAATGGCTGGGCATGGAGAAGGTCGGCGGATCCCAAGAGAAACAGGTAGACCAACGCGATCGCGACCATCATTTGTCTTGCCGGGCTCATCGCGCGCCTTGGCGCTCCTTCCACTTGAGATAAGCCCAGAGCCACACAGCCGAGTTGCTTTCATCCGGCGGCGAAAGGACCACATCCTCCGCTTTCAAATAGGTCACGTTGCCCAGCGAGTGCGCCTTTACCAATAGCCTCGCCGTCCGCTCATAGATGACCGCGGCCGCGAAGGCCTCCTTGAGCGTTTCGCCGGCAACAACGATGCCGTGACCGCGCATCGTCACGGCGCGGTTTTTCTCCATAAGTCGGGCGAGCTCGCGGCCGATCTCAGGAGTCGCGGCGAAAGTCGCGCTCGGATAGATCGGAACCGGCTCCATAAACCAACGGCTCTGCTGGTCGATGGCGCGCAGCGGTTGCCCGGCGACGCTCAGCACGATCGCCATCTCCGGATGAGCATGGATCACCGCGCTCCAGCGCGGATTAGACTTGAACGCCTCGGAATAGATGTGGATCTCTTTGGGCGACTCGCGCTTTCCTTCGAGCTGAGCGCCGTTCATATCGAAGAGCAGCAGCTCGTCATAGTCGGCTACAGCGTCGAGCGGCGGGCGCAAGTATTGCAGGAGAAACTGATCTCTGCCGGGGAGGCGCACCGCCACGTGGCCGTAGTAACTCCCCGTTTCCTTGACCAGCCAGCGGGCCGCGAAATGGATGTCATCCAGAAGCTCAGCGGCCACGCCGATCATGACAAATTCCTTCTGGGTGCCGAAAAAATCTCCGTTCACCCTTCGATGCACTCAGGGCGAACGGAGGAAACCCCGAAACCATAGGTGACTTTCCGTTCATGCTGAGCCCGTCGAAGCATGGAAACCGCTTTTTCAGCACCCTGTTGGGCGCGCGGAGTCGAGAAGGGGTTAACCGTACGCCCGGTAGATCCCCTCGAATTTGGCGAGCTTGAAAGCGACCATGTGGCGCGCGATCTCCCGCACGGCCCGCTGCTGCTCGGGAGAAGTCGCGTAGCGGGCGACGACCTCGGCCGCCGCCTTGGTGTGCTCCACGTCGGCGATCCGGTGCACGGTGAAAAACTGACACTCCTTGTCGCCAAGACTGTAATGGCGCCTGAGACAAGTATCAAACTCTTCCGAGTAGCGGCAGACCATGCTCTCGTTGACGAGCGCGCCGGTGCGCGTCTCGGCCGGCGAGCCCAGGAACATGCCGCGGATCACCGCGCTGGTGTGCGCCAGGCACTCGAAGACCGCCGTTGCGTGGTCGAAGTCCTCGTCTTTAAGCCCTAGCGCAAGGCCAAACTTCTTGGCCAGCTCCGGATGGTACTGCTCTTCGTTGAACTGCTCGCGAAAGTGTTCGTAGAGATCCGGGTTGGCCGCGTTCTTCGCCATGCAGAGAACCAGACCTTTGCAGAGAGCGACGTTGTGGAGATAGTGCTGGACGGCGAAACCCTGGAGCCTGCG
>JAHFAP010000026.1 GCA_023250495.1 Deltaproteobacteria bacterium
CCGGAGCGGAGAAACAGGAAGTCGAAAAGATCATAGCCGAACTCGGCCAGGGAGGAGACGGCAAAAAATCAGCTGCGCCAAGAGCGCAGGTCGGAGGCATTCAAATCCAAGGGGTGGTGGACGTCGATCCGAAGCTTAAGGGCAAGGTCGATAGCCAGGCCGTTCTTTTCATCATCGCCAGATCGGCGACCAGCGCAGGCGGTCCCCCTCTGGCCGTGAAGAAGATTGCGCGCCCGTCGTTTCCGGTTGCCTATTCCCTTGGCGCTGAAGATGTCATGCTGCCCGGCGCTTCCTTCTCCGGCAAGCTGTTTCTTTCCGCCCGCCTCGACAAGGACGGCAATCCGACGACCAGAGAGACGGGCAACCTTGCGGGAGAATACCCAAAGAATCCGGTCGATGCGGGATCAAAAAAGGTCGATATCGTGCTCGATCAGGTCATGTGAGGAGTTATTAGCTCTTCCAGCCCTGCTCCGATAGATCGACCCTCGTGCCTACGGGATCGCGCACAAACGCTTCCGCGAACCGCCCATCTTTGGGAAGGGAATCGGTGCCCTTCGTGGCGCCGGCCTCTATGGCCGCGCGCATCGCTTGCTGCACGTTCTCGACTTCGAAGCCAAAATGATAGATCCCTTCGGGCCGGCCGAGCGCCGGCAAAATCGCCAGGTTGATATAACCGTCGGAGAGATAGATCGCCTCCCGCTGCTTGCCGCTCCGTGCGACCTCCTTCATGCCAAATGAGCTCCTGTAGAACTCAGCGAGCTTGGGTGGATCCTTGGTCAGAACTGCGATGTGACGAATCTTGGCCATAAAACTCCTCCCTTCTAAGATTTACCCTTCTCGTTCACAAGCCGCTTCGCGGCCGCCTCCAGTTGCTCGATGATGGGAAGTTGGAGACCGTCTCGCCGGGCCAGCTCGCCGGCCAGCGGAACGTCTTTTTGAAAAACGTTTCTGCCGAGGCGCGGCGTCGGAGTCGGCGATGAAGGATCAAATACGTTGCGCCAGCGGTCCAGAAGGCTCTCGGAATCCACCTGCTGCAGCATCTCCAACACCTGAGGAAATCTGAGACCCTCAGTCTCCCCGAGCTGCAAAGCTTCATGCATCATCAACGTTTCCGCTCCCGAAATTAAATTTTTGATAAGCTTCCCGACATTCCCAGCGCCCAGGCCTCCCATGTGAATCACTTGCTTCCCCATCTTGAGAAGGTGGGGTCGGGCCCGCTCGACGAGTTCCATTGCTCCGCCAACGACAAAGATCAACTGCCCAGCTTTCACCGCCCTCGGCACCCCAAGCATGCAGGCGTCTATAACGTGAACGCTGCGCTTCCGGGCGGCCTCCGCAACTTTCCGAGTGGTTTGAGGCAGGATGGTGCTGTGGAGAATAACCAACGTATCGGGATTTGCGCTCTCGAGGATCCCGCCGTTGCCGAGCGTGCAATCTAGCACTTCTTCGTCGGTGCGCACGACGACGTCCACGATCGTGGATGCCGCCGCTACCTCCGCTGCGCTACCCGCTACGTGAGCTCCCAGCGAGCGCGCTGCGTCCAGCGCCGGAGGATGACAGTCGTACACGGTCGCCTGCACGCCGGCCAGCTTCAAGCGCTCCAGCAGCGCGCTTCCCATCGCTCCCACACCCACAAGGCCTATTTTTTCCATCACTCCTCCCCGGACGGATGCCCGCAACTACTCTACGATTTTTCCTTCGTCCCTTCCGCCGCCGTGCTGATAGACAATTCTCTTTCCGGTCGCCGTGTCGATCTCGTTTCGACGCCCGCCTGCCTTGGCGAGATCTTCAGCGGTCGCCTTGTGGCTGTTGCCCAGAAGGATCATCTCTTCGTCGTAAGGATTGGAGCCTTCGTAGTATTCGTGGGCCGGAATGCTCAGAATCTTGCCCGGTGAAAGCTCGTGGGTTTCATTAGGTCCCTTCATGATTCCCCGGCCGGTGAGCACATAGTAAGTGCGATCTGAGGGATGGTTATGCATCCTTTGCACATCGCCGGGAGGGAAATAGAGCAACCAGGTCTCCAAGTTCTCCCTTCTGAAGAGATTGATTCGTCGTTCACCCTTCTTCCTTTCCTTGACCGCCTCGCTGATATCTAAGAGTTTCATAGCTTCCTCCTTCAGTCTTCAGGTTCAAGTGATCCTTGAATTTATTGCTGATAGAGCTTGTCGATAAAGCCCGACTTTTCCAGCTCAGCCACGATGGAGTTATCGATGAACTGTTCCGGCTTTGCCGTCTTGGCACCGGGATGGTTGGCAAAATTGAGCAGCGTCTGCACTCCGGCGGCAGAGACATAGGGCACTTTCTCCCAAGCGGGGAGAAACGTTCTGTAAGTTTCCTCGAGATCATCCGCATCGCTTAATTTGGTGTACTTGCCGATAGCCTGCTTGGCCTGCTCAGCGTCCGTCCGCGCGATCTTGAGCCCTTCCATGTACGCTTGCACATAGCGCCTCACGCGGTCCGGATTCTCTCTCATGTACTGCCTCGTGCTGGCAAAGGCGACGTGAATGAACGGGATATTTCTCTCTGCGATATTGACCAGCTCCTTCAATCCCGCCTTCCGCGCCCTTAGAGTGGTCGGCGGAGAAATGACACCGGCATCGATGTTTCCCTGCGTCAGGGCAGTCATGATTCCCGGAATTCCATCCAAATGGAGGACTCGGACGTCTTTTCCGAGCGTCATGCCGGCCTCTCGCACCAATAGGCGCGCGACAAAATCCGTCGTCGAGCCCGGCTGAGTCACCCCGATAACCTTGCCCTTTAAATCGGCGAAGCTCCGAACCTCAGGCTTACTGTAAACTGAAAACACAGGGCGATTAAGAACCCCCAGCATGAATACGACGTCATGGCCGCCGAGGACCGCCTCAATCAACTCGCCGCCGGGGTTGCAAATATCCAGGCTTTTGGCGATCAGCGCTTGGGTTGCCGTGGCAGGCAGAATGTATTTTAGATCTACGCTCAAGCCATATTTAGAGAAAATTCCTTTTTCTTGGGCCACCCAAATAGGCGCAAAAGCTCCGCTCACGGCAGCGTAGCTTGACTTGATCGCTACCGGTTCGGCGGCCTGACTCGCCGACGGGCCAGCGACCCAAAACAGCAGAGCGAGAAAGATCGGTTTCACACACACCGTACGTTTCTGCATAGAGTTCCCCTCTGAATGTCACCCTGAGTCCTTCGTTCCCTCAGGATAACCTCCGCGAAGGGTTTTGAGAGACTTGTCCTGAGCGTAGGCGAAGGATTCTTCGGCTTCGCCTCAGAATGACATTCGTGTCTAGAACGATTTACCATCCGATCGCGTAACCTTCCCTTCTTGGATCTGCCGCTCCCATCCATGCGCCGGTGTCCGGGTCGCGAGCGATCACCTGCGAGGCGCCAAAGGACCAGCGGCCGACAACCTTCACCTTGTGGCCTTTTTCCTCCAACCCCTTCATTACTTCAAAGGGAAACCCCTCTTCCATCCTCAGCTCCTCCGGCAGCTTGTCCCGCGGCGGCGTCCCCGGCATATGGCTCCAGCGCGGCGCCTCGACCGCCGACTGCGGATCCCTGTTCTGGTCGAGAAGTTGGTGGAGGATCTGCACGTTGCTCTGCGGCTGATCGTCGTTGCCCGGCGTTCCGCCCACGGCGAAGAAGTCACCGCCGCGAAACGCCATATAGGAATTGAGCGTGTGCGCCGGTCTTTTGCCGGGCTTTAACGAGTTGGCTTTCTTGCCATCCAAGACGAAGCTGCACAGGCGGTTGTTCATGACGACTCCGGTGTCTCCGGCGACGACGCGGGAGCCGAAGGGAGCGAAGATGCTCTGAATCAGCGAAATCACATTGCCGTCGCGATCTGCGGCGCAGAGATAGGTGGTATCGCCGCCCGCTGATGCGGCAACGTGCGCCCTGGGTTTCGCGGTTTCAGAGATAAGGCTCCTTCTCTTCTCCGCGTGCTCTTTTGAGATCAGGCGCAAAATCTGCGGATCGCCGAAGCGTGGATCTTCGAGATGGTTCACCCTGTCCTCGAAGGCGAGTTTTTTTGCCTCAACCATGATGTGGATGATATCCGCCGGCGCCATTCGCTCCAGAGGATAACCCTCGATGATGTTGAGCATCTCCAGGACCATAAAACCCTGGGAGACCGGCGGTTGCTCACAAACTATGAAGTCGCGATACGACGAGCGCAGCGGCTCCAGCCACTCGGCAAACTTTCCCTGAAGATCCTCCTCGCTTATGATCGCGCCTTCGGACTTCAGCGCGGCGCACATCCGCCCCGCCAACTCTCCATCATAGAAGCTTTTTCTGCCGTTTCGAGCTATCTGCTCCAGCGTGCGAGCCAACCCCTTCTGCGCGAGGACCCTTCCGGGCGCCACCGCATCCAGAACCTTCCGGTAATTGCGGTCGACCGCAGGAAAGGCGCCGCCGAACTCCTCGATCCTTTTGCTCAAATGGTTGGAGATCGGAAATCCTTCGCCCGCGTATGCGATGGCATCCGCGGCGATCCTCGGCAGCTCCAAAGTCCCGTATCTGCCGTGAAGCTCCGTCCAGCCGTCCACCGCGCCTGGAACGGCGATGCTGAGCGGTCCCTCGGTCGGTACTTTCGAATGGCCTTGCTCGCGGAAAAATTCTATGGTCGCCCTCTTCGGCGCCGGCCCGCTCGCGTTCAGCGCTTCGACCTTGCCTGTCTTTCTCATGTAGACCAACGCAAAAATGTCGCCGCCAGGACCTGAGGTCTCCGGGGTGACGACGCTCAGCGCAAATGATGTAGCCAGCGCCGCATCTACAGCATTGCCGCTGTCCTGCAGCACCCTCATGCCGGCGAGCGACGCAAGATAGTGGCCCGAGGAGACCATGCCGTTCCGTCCCATTACAACCGGCCTGCCTGCCTTCGTAAAAATCATATTGCGCTGAGCCGGAGAATCCTGCTTGCATTGTCGCCGAGGATCTTCTCCTGCTCCTCCTTTTTGAGAGCTAGTTCCGCAATCGCTTTCAAGCTGTTTTTCACCAGCACGCAACCCTCCTCAGGACCATAGGGATAATTAGTGCCGAGCACCATGCGGTCGGCGCCAAAAAAGTCCAGAACGCATCTCAACGTTGACGCCGGGTGATCGGCCGTATCCACGTAGAATCTTCTGAAAGAGTCGAGCGGATTTTCCTTCAGGCCGTATCTCTGGCGGATCTCCTCGGTCCTGCCGGTATAGATATTGATCGCGCGCTGCGCGAAGAACGCCAGCACGCCGCCGACATCCGCGACGACAAAATCGATCTCCGGAAACCTCTCGAGCACGCGGCCATAAACGAGACGCGTCATCGCCACCGTCGAGTCGAAGGCCCAGCCGAAGATCAGAGTAGGCATGATGTCTAAGCCGACGGCCTGCGTCGCCAAAGGCGCCGTCGGATGGATATAGACGGGAAGCCTGAGCCGGGCGAGGCGCTCGTAGATAGGAAATAAGTCTTCGTCATCCAGCGGTCTCCCGTTGAGATTGGTGAAACAGCCGAAGCCCTTGAGCCCCAGCTTGTCAACCGAGCGCACGAGTTCGTCCAGAGAGGCCCGGATAGAGCAGCTCGGCAGGGTGAAGAGACCGGCAAAGCGCCGGGGATATTTTTTGCACAGAGCGGCAATCGCATCGTTGGCCTGGCGCGCAAGCGACAGCGCAGCGTCCGCCTCGAAGCGGTCGGCGCCGGGCGCGGGCACGCTCAAGACCTGGACATCGATCCCAAGTTTATCCATGTGCGCGACCCGGCGCTCCACATCGCGGCCTTGAAAGGTCGCGGTGTTGATGCGGCAGTCGAGCTTGCGGTCGTAAAAGTAGCGCAAGCCGCTGTAGGGATCGGGAGGCTCCAACACCACTTCTCCCTGCAGGCGATCCATCTCCGCGATATACCCCTCAGGAAAAATGTGGCTCTGAAAATCAATCACCATAAAATTAGTTTCAAGTTTCGCGTTTAATTCAAAATTCAAAACTCATAATTCAAAATTCTCTGAGGTTTATAGACCGTACAGCGCTCTCGGGTTGTCGTCGAGAATCTTGTCGATGACGCTTGCCCCGACCTCGCCGCTTTGCTTGAGCGTCCGCAGCGCCTCCAGCTCGCTGGCTGTATCCGCGTGGCCGTAATCCGAGCCGATCACGATATTATCCGGGCCCGAGTAGCGGAGCACATAGGGAAGATCGTCGTCGGTCTGGCAGGCGACGTAGATCCGGCTCTCGCGCAGCACTTCTTTGCTTAAGGCCTTCCCTTTCCTTTGAAAACGCCGCGCCAAGTCGTGCAAGGCGTACGGAATCCATTGAGCGCTTACTTCGATGAAGCCGAACTTGAGCTTGGGGAACCTCTGCGGGATGCCTTCGAATAAAACCGAGTGAAACGAGCCTACGACGGCGAGTTTGAATTTGTTAAATCCGCACTCGCGGGCGAAAAAATCGTGAACGGCAAAGCTTCCGGTCGCCGAATGCACGCAGATCGGCATATCGAGCCTGCTCGCTTCCTCGTAGAGCGGATAGAAATAAGGGTCCGAGAGGCACCTTTCCCCCTCCAGCCCGCGAATGAAGATCCCGCAGGCGCCGTTTTCCTTGGCCCACTTGGCTTCGGCCAGCGCCTCCTCCATGCTGAGCAGCGGCAGCACCACGACCCAGCGGAGACGCCCTTTTCCTTGTCGCCAGATATCGACCAGCCAACGGTTGTAACTCTTGCACAACGCCAGCTCGACCTCCGGCCGGCTCGTGAAAGGCCTGAGAAAAACCGTTGGGTAGAGGACCTGTATGTCCACTTCAAGCTCGTTCATGTGCTTGATCCTGGCCTCGATATCCTCCATCTCGCGCGCCGCCTTCGGCGTGTCGGCGCCGACGTTTCGCGCCTTTTCGCGCAGCCTCCCGTCGATCAGCCATGATTCGCCGCCGGACTCTTCCACGTCGGGCGTCGCAACGATCTTCGGCCTGAATGCCCGCTCAGATTCAAGCATGTAATCCCACGTTCGCTCGGTCTCCAATACGTGAGCATCAGCATCGATCGTCGCCATAATCGCCCCCAGGCTGTAGCTGCGTTAGAAAAGATGTCTTCGTTCAAGCCTTATGCTGGGCCTCGGCCGCTGCCTTGGTCTCTTTCACCACCTTCTCGACCAGGTGGGCGGGCAGCTCCTCGTAGCGAGAAAACTCCATGGTGAAACCGCCCCGGCCGCTGGTCATCGAGTTGAGATCCTGCGAGTACTTCAAGACCTCGGCCATCGGCACCTGGGCCTTGATCACCTGAGTATGGCCTCTAGTCTCCATGCCCAGAACCCGGCCGCGCCGGCTGTTCAGATCTCCGATGACGTCGCCCATGCTCTCGTCGGGCACGGTGATTTCCATGTGCATGATCGGCTCAAGGATGACCGGCTTGGCCTTGTCCACGGCGCTCTTGAAGCCCATGGAGCCGGCGATCTTGAAGGCCATATCCGACGAATCAACGTCGTGGTAGGAGCCGTCGTAGAGCGTCACGCGCACATCCACCATCTGGTATCCCGCGAGGTGCCCCTCGGCCATCGCCTCTCTGATGCCCTTCTCAACCGCCGGGATGTAGTTCCTCGGGATCGCGCCGCCTACGATCTGGTCCACGAACTCAAATCCCTTGCTGCGCGGAAGAGGCTCGATTTTGATCCAGGTGTCGCCGTACTGGCCCCTTCCGCCGGACTGCTTCTTGTATTTCCCCTGGGAGCTGGCGCTGCCCTTGATCGTCTCCTTGTACGGCACCTTCGGCGCCTTTAGCTCGACTTCAGCTCCGTACTTCCGCTTGAGCTTCTCTACCACCACCTCGATGTGGAGCTGTCCCATGCCGGACAGGATGAACTCCCTCGTCTGCGGGTCGCGGTGCATCTCGATCGTGTGATCCTCTTCCATCAACCTGTGCAGTCCCTGGGGTACTTTCTCTTCGTCAGCCTTGGTCTTGGGCTCCAGGGCGAACGAGATCAACGGAGTGAAGTGGCTGAGTCCATCAAACTGAATCGGTCCTCTCTCCTCGCACAGGGTGTCCCCTGAGGAAACATCCTTGAGCTTCGCCGCCGCGACGATCTCCCCTGCCGCCGCTTCGCGCACGGGCTCCTGCTTCTTCCCTTCGAGCCTGAACAATTGTCCGAGCTTCTCTCTTGCCTGCTTGTTGGAATTATAGACCGTCATGTCCGGGGCTATCTTCCCCGAAATCACCCGCATGATCGAAAGCTTTCCGGCAAACGGATCGATCAGCGTCTTAAAAACATAAGCGGAAAGAGCGGTGCCCGGATCATGCGCGCGGCTTTCCGCCTCGCCCGTCACCGGATTTTTTCCAATGAATGCGCCTTCATCGGCCGGCGAAGGCAGGTAGTCGATGATGGCATCCAAAAGCTGCGGAATTCCGATCTGGCGGAGCGCCGAGCCGTAAAGGATAGGGAACAGTTTCCCGCCAAGGACTCCTCCGCGGATTCCCCTCTTCAGATCCTCCAGCGGCAGATCCTGCGCCTCGAGATATTTCTCCAGCAGCGCGTCATCCGTCTCGGCCACGCTCTCCAGCATCTGCACGCGCATCTCCTGGGCCCTCGTGGCGAGCTCCGAGGGGATTTCCGCCTGAGTGAACTTTCCGCTGTCGCCGTCAAAAACAAACGCCTTCATCAAGACGAGATCAACGATCCCCTTGAAGCCCTCTTCGGCGCCGATAGGCATCTGAAGCTCCACTCCTTTAGCCTCCAGCCCCGAAAAGATCGCCTCCAGCCCCTCCCTGACGTTGGAATTCTCTCGGTCCATCTTGCCGATGAAAATCAGCCGGCTCACGTTCTGCTCGCTCGCGCGCGCCCACAACCTTTCGGTTTCAACTCTCAGTCCGCTCGATGGGCTGAGGAGCAGCACCGCCCCGCGAAAGGCGCGTATGCTGTTCATCGTGTCTGCCAGGAAAGTGGCGTACCCCGGCGTGTCGATCAGGCAAAAACTGAACTTTTTCCAGGACAGCGAGTGAAACGCCGTGGAAATGGAGATGCGTCGCCGGACCTCTTCCGGTTCGAAATCAAGGACTGAAGTCCCGTCTTCCACCCGGCCGAGCCTTTGCGTCGCCCCGGCGGCGAAAAGCATCGCCTCGCCGAGAGAGGTCTTACCCGATCCGCCGTGGCCCAAGATGCCCACGTTGCGCAGCTTGTCTGTCTCGATCATCGGCCCGCGACCTCCTTCTTTAATTCCTGCACTCTCTTCTTCAGATCCTGGACTGAGTTCCTCTCGTAAATGATCCTAAGCCCGTCCAGCGTGAGGAACTCGTCTATATCTTGGATGAATGAGCACTCCGGCGCGATGACCCGCGCCAGCCCGCCGGTGGCGACGACTCTCGCCCGAGCCCGGCTCTCCTTCTGCATCCGCTGGACGATGCCGTCCACGAGCCCCACGTAGCCGTAGAAAACTCCCGATTGAATTGAGTGGACCGGGTTTCTCCCCACGATCTCCTTCGGCTTGATGATCTCCACGCGCGGAAGCTTCGAGGCTCGCTGGAACAGGGCCTCCACCGATATCAGCAAGCCGGGGGCGATGCAGCCGCCGACGTACTCGCCTTTTTTGGAGATGAAGTCAAACGTGGTCGCCGTGCCGAAGTCAACCGCGATGCAGCAGTCGTGGTACCTCTCGTACGCGGCCACGCCATTGCAGATTCGATCCGCTCCTACCTCCTTGGGGCTGTCATAAAGGATCGGCATGCCGGTTTTGACGCCAGGCCCGACTACCAGCGGATTCACCCCAAAACAGCTTTCCCCGAGCTCTTGGATCATGCTCATCATCGGCGGCACGACGCAGGAAACGATGACGGCCTCGACTTGCTCACAACCGATGCCCTTGGAAGCCGCGAGATGCGAGATGATGACGCCATACTCATCGGCGGTTCGCTCCGGCTCGGTGAGAAGGCGCCAGTGCGTGACCAGCTTTCCCCCATCGTAAATCCCAAGAACGATATTCGTATTGCCGATGTCGATCGCTAAAAGCATCGCTCCCTCATGGCTCGAGCGGGATCACGTCGCCGGCGACGATCCTCTGCAGCGCGCCGCCGTCTCGCTCGAGGATCAAAGCGCCATCGCCATCGATTCCTCTGGCGGTTCCCGAGAGACTCTGATCCGCCATCTCCACCTTGACTCTCTTTCCACGAAGCTCGAAGAAGCTCTCCCAGCGACGGGCGATCCAGGGAAATCCCCTGCCCTCCAGTTCCCCATAGCACCTGTCGAGGTCCTGAATCAATTGCCACGCGAAGGCCGTCCGGTCAACCGGCCTCTCGGTCAGGATGAGAAGCGAAGTGGCCCGGTCGCGGATCGATTCGGGCAGCAGCTCAGACGGGAGATTAAGGTTGACGCCAATTCCAACAACGACGAAGTGGAGCCTGCCCGGCTCGCAGGAGGACTCGGTCAAGATCCCGGCCAGTTTCTTGCCATGGACCATGATGTCATTCGGCCATTTGATGGACGGCGGTGATGCGAGAAAGGATTGGATCGTCTCCGCGAGGGCAACCGCGGACATGAGAGTGATTTGAGGCGCGTGAACCGGCGCGAGCTTCGGCCTGAGGATTACGGAGAGATAGAGATTCAGGCAGGGAGGCGAGAACCAGCTCCTCCCCATTCGGCCCTTCCCCTGTGTCTGGCTCTCAGCAATGACGGTCTCGCCCTCCTCCCCTCCCTGTTGTGCGCGCCTGAAGGCGAACAGATTAGTGGAATCGATCTCAGAAAAATAGTGAATTCTCTTCCCAAGGCGCCCGGCCTGAACTCTCTTCTGGATCTCCTCCGGCTGGAGCGGCGCGCCTAATCCCGCCATCCCTTGAACCCTTCAACCCTCACCTATAATCCTCTCCCTTCTAGGGAGAGGGAAGGGTGAGGGTTCCCTTCGACATTCAACCATTCTTTTTTATGGTTAGCGTTGCAATCTTCATATTGAAGTCGACTGCCGGAGCGGAATGCGTCAGGGCGCCGACCGAAATGAAATCGACTCCAGTCTCCGCCACCGAGCGCAGACTCTCTATGGTGATTCCTCCCGAGGCCTCCACCCAGGCGCGCTTGTTGATCAAGCGCACCGCCTCGGCCATCTCCTTCGTGTTCATGTTGTCGAGCATGATCACGTCCGCGCCCGCCTCCAGGGCCTCACGCACCTGGCCTAGATCCGAGCATTCCACTTCCACCTTGGCCATGAAAGGCGCCTGACGCCGGACCTGCTGGACCGCGCCAGCGATAGAGCCGGCCGCAGCTATATGGTTGTCCTTGACCAGCGCCGCGTCATAGAGACCGAAGCGATGGTTGGTGCCACCCCCCATGCGCACCGCGTATTTTTCCAGCGTGCGAAAACCGGGCGTAGTCTTGCGCGTATCGATGACTTTACAGGGAAAATCCTTGACCGCGTCCACGTAGCGGCGGGTCAACGTCGCCGTGCCGGACAGACGTTGGAGGAAATTGAGCGCCGTTCTTTCCCCCATGAGCAGGGTCCTGACCGGCCCTTCGGCCTCCGCAACCACAGTGCCGCGCACGACCTGATCTCCGTCACGGCAGAGACAGCGGACTTCGACATCGTCATCCAAGAAAGAAAATATCTTCTCAATCAGGATGAGACCGGCAACCACGCTGTCGCGCTTGGCGCGAAACAACCCCTTGCCCCGCGCCTCTGAAGGAACCGTGCTCAGAGTCGTGATATCGCCGGCGCCGATGTCCTCTTCAAGCGCGCAGCGGATAAGCTGCTCGATCTGCGGGGTGACAAGGATATCCATGACTACGGCTTTTCTCCCGCCTGTTCGACCTCGCGGAGCCTTCCAAGACTCAGGTTGAGGGTTCGAATCTTATCCTCGAACTCTTCGGCCTTTTCCTTTTCTCTCCGCACCACCTCTTCCTTTGCCTTGGCCACGAACTCGCCGTTGCCGAGCTTCCGCTGGACGCGTGCCAGCTCCTCCTCCGCGCGACTCAATTCCCGACTGAGACGCGTCTTCTCCTCCTCCAGGTTGATCATTTCCCCAAGAGGGAGATAGATTTCCGTCTCCCCCACGACAGCCGTGGCTGCCCCTCTGGGCCTTTCGCCCTTGGTTAAATAGTCGACCGAACTGGCGCGCGCAAGAGCGCGCAGGTAGGGCTCTTGAGAACGGAGAAAGGCGAGATTTTGCTCTCCCCCGAACAGGATCACCTTCACCTCTTTGGACGGAGCGCAATTCATCTCCGCGCGCAAGTTTCTTATCGCCCGCGTAACCTCCATCAAAAAACCGATTCTTTCGTCGGCTTCAGGTTGCATCCACTCGGGCCTTGGACGCGGATAGGGCTGCAGCATAATAGTCGAGTCCTCGATTCCACCCGGCATCACCTGTTTCCCCGGCCCGAGCCTTTCTCGTAAGACCTGCCAGATTTCCTCAGTGACAAACGGTATCAATGGATGAAGCAAAAGCAGAATATTCTCGAGCACGGTGGCCAGAACCCTCTGAGTCTTCAGCGGATCATCCTTGATGGTTCCGTTGAGCGAGAGCTTGCTCATCTCGATATACCAGTCGCAGAATTCATGCCAGGTAAATTGGTAGAGGTGATGCGCGAATTCGTTGAAGCGATAAGAGTCGATCGCCTCGCGGGCGTTGCCGACAGTAGTAGCCAGACGGGAAAGAATCCACTGGTCGGGCAGGTTCAGCTCATTGCCGCGCAAGGAATCCGCGAGATTTTGCTCCGAGCGTTGGCCGGGGCTCAAATTCATCAGTACGAACCGCGCCGCGTTCCAGAGCTTGTTGACGAAGTTCTGGTAGCCTACGATTCGCTCTTCCGCCAGCTTGATGTCCCGTCCCATCGCCGCCAAGGCCGCCAGCGTGAAGCGAAAAGCGTCGGTGCCGTAGCGCTCCATGACCTCCAGAGGGTCGATGACGTTGCCCTTGGACTTCGACATTTTCTGGCCTTCCTGGTCGCGCACCAAGGCGTGGATGTAGACATGGCGAAACGGAACATCCGCCATGAACTTGAGGCCCATCATGATCATCCGCGCCACCCAGAAGAAGAGGATGTCAAAGCCGGTCACCAGCACGGAGGTGGGATAGAAACGCTTCAAATCTTCCGTTTGCTTGGGCCAGCCCAGCGTGGAGAATGGCCACAGCGCCGAAGAGAACCAGGTGTCGAGCACATCGGGGTCTTGGAGAAACGAGTTGCCGCCGCAGCTCGAGCAGCGGTTCGGCGGCTCGCGCCCGACGATGGGTCTGGCGTCACGGGCGAGCATGTAGTCGCCCTCGCCTGTCTCGAGCAGCTTCCCGCCATCGCAAGCCTTGCAGTACCAGGCCGGAATCTGGTGCCCCCACCAGATCTGCCGGGAGATACACCAGTCTTTGATATTCTCCATCCAGGCAAAGTAAGAGTTGCTCCATCCTTCGGGTGTGACCTTTATCCGGCCGTCACGGACTGCCTCAATGGCTGGCTCGGCCAGCGGCTTGATCTTGATGAACCACTGAGGCGTCAGGTAGGGCTCGATGGGCGTGGAGCAGCGGTAGCACTTTCCGACCGCGTGCCTGTAACCGTCCATCTTTTCGAGCAAGCCGCTCTTCTTAAGCTCCTCTACGATGATCTCTCGAGCCTCATAGCGTTGTTTGCCCCGATAGCGGTGCAGCCAGGCAGGCTCCTGCCCTGCTTCCTCGACGAAAGCCTCCGGGGTGATCCTCGCCTCCGCGTCAAAGATGTTGATCTTCTTGAGACCGTGTTTTTCCCCGATCTCGAAGTCATTGAAATCGTGAGCGGGAGTGATCTTGAGCGCCCCGGTGCCGAATGATTGATCGACAAACGTATCCGCGATCACGGGAATCTCGCGTTCCACGATCGGCAGGCGGAGTTTTTTGCCGATAAAGTTCCGATAGCGCGGATCGTCCGGATGGACTGCAACGGCCGTATCCCCAAGCATCGTCTCGGGACGGGTCGTCGCCACCACGAGGCCACGCGCCGGTTGGTCCACGAGCGGGTAGCGAATGTGCCACAGATGGCCGTTGACCTCTTCGTGAACCACTTCAATATCCGCCAGGGCGGTCTTACATCGCGGGCACCAGTTGATAAGCCGCTCGGCGCGATAGAGGAGCCCGTCTTCCCAAAGCCGCACAAAGGCCTCGATCACGGCCATGGAGAGACCCTCATCCATGGTGAAGCGCTCGTGGCTCCAGTCACAGGAAACACCCAGCGCCTTCAGTTGATGTAAAATGGTGCCGCCAGCTTCCATTCGCCAGGCCCATACTCGCTGGACGAATTTCTCCCTGCCCAACTGCGACCGACTGAGTCCTTTTTCAGCTAGCTGCCTTTCGACCACATTTTGCGTCGCGATACCGGCGTGGTCGGTCCCGGGCACCCACAGAACCCTGTAACCGTCCATACGCTTGTAGCGGCACAGGGTATCTTGCAGAGTATTGTTGAGCGCGTGTCCCATGTGCAGAGAGCCGGTGACATTGGGTGGCGGGATCACCATCGAGAAATGCGACGCACTCGAGTCTGAGGGCCGGAAGGCACCTAGATCATTCCAGTGTCGATACCACTTGGCCTCGACCTCACTGTGGGAGTATGCCTTTGACAATTCCATCAGCTACTTCGGCTTCCTGGGAGATTTGCGTTTCTCTGGAGGCGGGGGCTCTTCCTCGACGACGTCCACGAGATCGATGAACTGAAACGCCGACTGCTCACCTGCCTCGACGCGCCCCTTCTTCCCGGCCCCTCTGTCCCTTTCAGCCTTCTGCTCGCCGGAGACCGGAGCCTTCTTCCGCTCCTTCCGCGGGCTCGAAGGAGATAAAAGACTAGCCAGAACCGATTGGAAGCCTGCGCTCTCGATGGGCTTGATGACAACGGCCAGTTTGTCCCGCTTGGGCGCGCGCGCGGCTTCATCCTCATCGATCCAAACCGTCGGAATCGGAGAACTCTGGATCGCCCTGGCGATTTCCGGCGACAACCGGTCGCTGTCGCGCAGAGCGGCGGCATCCACAATCAGCAGATCAATTCCCTGGAGCGCGGCGATGCCGGACGCGCTGACAGTTTCCTCCACCTGAACTTCATGTTCTGGGAAGAGAGACAGCGCGATCGCCTGTTGCAGGACTTTGTGCGGTTCTACGAGAACGATTTTACCCATGGCTGCAGCTATAAAAATCGAACATTAGCTTGACAAGGTGTGGTCGCCGGGTAAGATAGACGCGATCCAGGCGCTCCGCCTAGGGTGCGAAAGTGGCGGAACTTGGTAGACGCGCAGGATTCAGGATCCTGTGGGCTAACACCCGTGGGGGTTCGATTCCCCCCTTTCGCACCATTCTCCATCGTCTGAGAGATTTATCATAGACGTCGAAATTTCTCTAACGATCCACGGCGACCTATCCACAGCCGAGGGGCGATCATATGCCCCGGCGCGCGCGGCTCGTTTTAGGGCGCGCCCGGAAACACGTAGAAGGCAGGAGTGAGAGAAAATTGTCACCGGTGGGACGGCACCAAATCGGCACTATCCGGAGCTGGAGGCTAGCGCTGTTAATCGCTTTCATGCTGGCCGGCTGCGACAAGGAATCAAATTCGCCGGCCCAAACCGCTGAGGGGGGAGATCCGAGGCGTGGCAGGGCGCTCTACATGTCGAATTGCGCCGCCTGCCACAACAACGACCCGTCGAGGGACGGACCGGTTGGACCCGCGATCAAGCGCTCATCGCTGGCCCTGATAGAGGCCAGGGTGCTTCGGGCAACCTATCCCCCGGGCTATACGCCCAAGCGGAAGACGTCCGCTATGCCTGCCCAGCCGTATCTCAAATCGGCCCTCCCCGACTTGGCCGCCTTCCTGCGCTAGCCTCTCCCCTTCCTAGAACAGAACCAGGAAGAGCAGATAGAGAATCGCCGTAAGGATAAAGCCTGACCAGAGCGCCCCGGCTACCGTATCGAGAGGCTTCTTGGTCTCGCCCTGCAAGCCAACGAGTGCGTTCGCTTCAATGGCGGCGACGATCGCGCCACCGATGAGCGTTAGACCGAGCATGCCCTGCGGGCTGGCTTCCCCGAACAGCGTATAGTGACGGGCCGCTCCCATATAAAACAACATCGGAATCGAGAAGACGACGTTGGTCCTGGAGGTAAGCGCCGCCCGGCGGCCGGAGTTCGCTGCTTCCGGGATCGGCTGTCCGCCCTTCGCCACCTGGGTGGCGGACGCAATGACAACCTTCTGGTTGGGCCAGATCACGAGCCAGACATTTAGAAACATGATCGTCCCCAAAAGCCCGCCCACGGTGATCGCCCAGCCATACGATCTCTTAAAAAATTCATCCGGTCCCTGTAGATGACCTAGTTCGACCAGATACATTAGAATTCCGGCAAGGAACGTGAACATCGCCCCCCAGCGAAACCACCAGAGAGCGCGCGGCACGAGCTTCTGGATCGCCGCGCTCCGCACGCCCGCTTCGGTCTCGGCGAAAAACGGCGTCTGGACGAAATTGAAGTAGTAAAGAATTCCGATCCAGGTGATGCCAGCAAGGAAATGAATCCACCGCAACAAAAACAACCATAGCTCCATAGTTCTCCCCTCCTTCTGCGCTGATTGCTTTAAGGGCAGTTAAAGTTTGATGTCTCGGCTTGCTTTTATATTAACACAGGCTTTCCCTTGTCAAGGGCAAACTCCAAGGCTTCAGTGAGGAAGTTTACCTTCTCTTGCGCCCTGCAAGGCATCAAAAGGGCTTTGCCTCTCTACTGCCCTAAAGCGGAGCACGCTCAGCAGATGCGTGGCGCGCTCCTGCAAAGATTTGGCCTCTAAAAGACTCTGTTTCTCCACGGTTGAGATATCCAAAGAAAAGCAGCATAGATTCAACCACGTCGCCCCATCGATCGAAGGGTTGCTCACAATCTTCAAGAGAGCCGAGCTCTCCTCTGCAATGGTCGCCCGCGTAAGCTCGAGCACCTCCTTTTTGAGCGAAGCTAGGAAGGTCGCCGGAAGCTCCGCCGGCTCGTCTCGGAGCAGAACCTTCGCCTGGCGATACGGGGTCTCTTCGAGAACGTGCTCCTGAATCTCATATTCTCTCAACCCGTACAAGAGAATATTGTAACGGCCGTCAGGCAGCGGGGTAACGCCGACGATTTTCCCCACGCAGCCAACGGGATAGATATCCGGATTCCCGTAATAGTCCTTCTCCCAGTTGCCTCTCAGCAGGGACATCCCGATCAGCCGTTCGTGGGTCATCGCATCGCGCACCATCTGCCGATAGCGAGGCTCGAAAATGTGCAGCGGAAGCTGCACTTTAGGGAAAAGCACTACATTGGGCAGGGGGAAAACCGGAATCACAGACATCGTCGCGGACATATTTTCTCTCTTGCTCCCCTTAAGAAGCAGGTGAACCGCCTCGCGTTCGCCTCCGCCATTTACTAGCACAGGCGGGACGTTCGATTCAATGCAGATTCAGCTTGACCTGCCGTCTGATCTGTGCCATTTTGCCCCAAAACGCGGGGTCAATGGAGTGTTGCAGCAAAGAAAAAGGAAATCGCCCAATTCCGCTTTCGCGGCCGATCTACTGGCGAAGGCACAGCCGCTGACTGAGGCCGTCGATCCTTTCAGTTGTGTCGCCGAGGAGTTGGAGCTAGTGGAGGAAAACCTTACTCGGTCCGTTCGCTCCGCGGAACAAACCCTGACCGATATCGCCTCGCACCTCATCTGTGGCGGCGGCAAGCGGATCCGCCCGATGGTAACCCTGCTCGCGTTCAAAGCATTCGGCGGGAAAAAGGTAGAGGACATCGTCGATATCGCCACCGCCATCGAGCTCATCCACACCGCCACCTTGCTTCATGACGACATCATCGACGGCGCGGAGACCAGGCGGGGAAAGGAGTCAGCCTACAGAAAGTTCGGCCTCAAGGCGACGCTGGTTGCGGGCGATTTCCTGTTTATCAAGGCCTTTGAGTTCGCAGGGAAGTTCGACGAAACCATAGTCCAGTGGACCGCCGACGCCTGCACCCGGCTAACCGAAGGCGAGATCCTCCAGGGCTTCTTCAATCGCAACACCGAGGTTACGGTCGGCGACTATTTGGAGATCGTCAAGCGAAAAACGGCCTCTCTGTTTCAGACCGGAGCGAAGATCGGGGTCTACCTGGCGGGGGCGAGCCCGTCTTTAGTCGAGGAAATGGACCAGTACGGCCTGACCCTGGGGATCGCATTTCAGATTATCGACGACGTCTTGGACGTGATCGGTCACAAAGAGCTGCTGGGAAAACCCACGGGTATGGATCTCCGCGACGGCAATCCTTCGCTGCCGATCATCCTCGCCTTGAACGCGGGGCAGCAGGCCGTAGCCGAGGCCTTTGAGTGCAGCCATCCAACGGATGAGAAGATCCGACAAGCCATCGAGGCGTTCGGTCAGGGAACAGCGATCCAGCAGGCTAAGGCCCTTTCGCGGACGTATGCGGAACAAGCGTTTAATCCGGTGAAAAAGCTCCCCCCCTCTCTCTACCGCAACGGACTAAAAACTTTGATTCAGCTTATCATCGAGAGAAACTCTTGACGCTAGCGCCGGCCTTAGCGGCCGAGCCTGGCTTGTTTTATCTTCCTCCTGATCGTCATGTTTCCGTCGCAGCGCCAGCGGGCAGAACATGTCCGCAGAATATTCGACCGGATCGCTCCCCGGTACGATCTGCTCAACCGGGTCATCAGCCTGCGCCTCGACACCCATTGGAGAAAAAAGGCGGTCGCGGCCGCATTCAGAGGCGGCGAGCGGTTGGTTCTCGACCTCGGCACAGGGACCGGGGATCTCGCGCTCGCGGCGGCAAGAGCGATCGGCGATGTGGGAAAAATTATTGGCCTGGATTTTTCTCCTGAAATGCTCCGCCTGGCCGTGGGGAAGAAAAACAGGGACCGGCATGGCGGCAAAACTTTTTATATTCAGGGAACCGCTTTATCTCCTCCCTTCAAGGACGAGACTTTCGACGTCGTCACGACCGCCTTCGTGCTGCGAAACGTAACAGATCTCTCGCTGTTCTTTCTTCAGGCGTATCGTCTGTTAAAACCCGGAGGAAGGCTCGTTTCACTGGACATGTTCCCGCCGTCCCGTCTTCCCTTCTCCTTTTTCTACTCGCTCTATTTCTACCGTCTGGTCCCATGGATCGGCGCCCGCTTGGCCCATGACCGCGACGCCTACCATTACCTTTCCGAATCGGTCAAAGGATTTTATCCGCCAGAGACCATCGCCGACATGATCAAGCGAACAGGCTTTGAGAACGTGACAACCCGGGGATTTTTGAGTGGGGCGGTCTGCCTGCACGCCGGGGACAAGCCCACGAAGGTTTGAAGACCATGCAGGCCTTCCCAGCGAGTTTCCTATTGCTCTTTCATCAGATTGCGCTGGGCGGGCTTTTCGCAATTGCCGCTACGCCATTTCATGAATTGACGAGGGGCTTTTACAAATCGACTGCAGGGGTGCTGTTCTTGGTCGGCGTGCTAGGGCTGCTTGGAAAGGCCGATCTCTACCGCAGGCCTCTATTCGCCGGGCCGAGCCTGGGAAGCCTGTTCGAGTTGTTCTTTCATATCCTCTTCATTCTGTCATTTGCCCTTTATCTCTATTCGCTCTGGGGAGAGCGGGTCGTTTTCAGGGCACGGCTCTTCTCAACTTCCCTGTTCGCGGGCCTGGCGTCGCTGGCGGTGAGTTCCCGCGGCTTCCATCAGGCCCCTCTCTGGTCGCTCGAAACCCTGCTTTATCCCGTGAGCTTTTTTCTATCCGCGTTCCTCTTGGGAGGGGTTACCGTTGGCATGCTGATCGGTCATTGGTACCTGATCGATACCGGCCAGAGCATCCAGCCATTCATCCGCATTTTTAAGTTTTTTTTCTTTGCCTTATTGCTGCAAACTTCTTTCTTCCTGCTGCTTCCGCTTCTCCTCTATTTCCTCGGGAGCCCGAACACGGTCCTCAACCTCAAGCAACTTTGGGAGAGCCACCACGTGCTTTTGATCAGTCGCTTGCTGACCACGCAGGTCGGTTCTTTGATTCTTTCCGCGATGATATGGCGGACATTGCAGATACCCCACACCATGGCGGCGACCGGACTTTTCTATATCGCCCTACTCGGAGTCTTTGTGGGGGAAATCCTGGGAAGGCAGATCCTGGCCTTGACCTCCCTGCCCTTTTAGATCGGTCCCAAGCTGTGGCGAAGCAGGCTGTGAGCCCACCTTGATTTTTGTGATCCTGAGACCCTGGGAGGTCCACCCGAGGTCATATCCCACCTCCAGCCCTTCTCTCAGGTCGCCGGGCTTTTGAACGTCACCTAGAAGGATGACGAGATCGTATGAAAACCGAACTTCCCTTCCGCTCTCGGTTCGAACCAACCCCATGTTGTTACTGGGAAAGAGTTTGGTGATGACACCGTGATGAAAAAGATCCTTTCTTTCCTTCGTCTCTTCCGTATTGTCAGGAATACTCACACCCCCATTTAACCCCTCTTGCAGGAAACGGTCAAGCTACTCTATTCCTGGTCTTAAGGAGGGCTCCCTTCTCTCCGCTTCGCTGCTAAGAGTTCCGGGCCGCGGTGAGCGACGGCAGAGATCAAGTGTCCCATTTTGGGGTGCTCGGGCTCGAGATCTGCGTTGAGACCGAAGTGCTCCAGTGCTTCGCTGCAGATAGGGCCGATAGATGCGATCAGGACCCAGCCGAAGGCTTGCCGCAATCTTTGATCCAGGCGATCTTCGGTGGCGATTGTGAAGAGATGATCCACCTGTGTTGCGTTAGTAAAAAGAGCAATATCCACCTGCCCCG
>JAHFAP010000005.1 GCA_023250495.1 Deltaproteobacteria bacterium
GATGTCCTGAATGGTGGGAATTTTGTAGTCGCCAAAGTTAGCGGTCACGACCTTACCGTCCTCATCCACGACCATCTGTTCCATCCTGGCATAGCCTACCCCCATCACCACACCTCCCTCCCCTAATCCGTAGCTAATTTTTTCGTACAGCTGATTTTGCCAGACACGGTCTGTGTTTTTCATGGTAAGGTGAGTCATCTTGTTTCACCGAGGAGGTGAAAGGATGGCAGATAGAGAAGGGCTTTTACCGTTTAAGCTTATCGAGGATGATTCCGGCGAGGCTTTGACATCGTTTAGTGGGTTGCCGTTGGTGATAGAGACCTGTGAGGCTTTGGGGTTGTCTGGTTTAGTTAAGCGACATGTTCGCATCAAGCAGCGTGAGAGAGGCTACAGGGAGTCAAAGTATGTGGAGAGTGTGATTGCGCTGATTGCGGCTGGAGGGGATTGTCTCGAAGACATAGAGCAGGTTCGGGCTGATGCAGGATTAAAGCTTTTGTTGGGGGAGATGCCGTCGGCGGAAGCGGTGAGATTTTTTCTTTATGCGTTTCACGACGAGGAGCTGTTGAAGCACAGGCCCCTAGAAGGAGCCTTGATAGCTGAGGAGACCAAGCCCTTAAAGGGGCTGTGGGAGGTCAATCGGCAGATCGTGTTAAAAGCCAGCCGCGGGGAGAAGCCGAAGGTGGCCACGGTGGACCAGGATGCCACGGTGGTAGAAAGCCACAAAGAACAGAGCAAGATGACCTACCTCGGGGAGAGGGGGTATCAGCCGGTGATCAACTACTGGGCGGAGCAGGATCTGATTTTGTCCGATGAGTTTCGCGATGGGAACGTGCCGGCGGGGATGGATTGTCTGACATCGTTTTTGCGTGCGGCCTCATGTTTACCTGACAGTGTAGAGAAGCTTTATTTTCGTTCTGACAGCGCGGCCTACCAGCACAAGCTGTTAGACGTGCTGCGCGAGGGAGTGGAGCTTCACGGTAGGAAGGTGGCGGTCTATTTTGCCATCAGCGCCGACATGACTGAGGCGCTTAAGGGTAAGATAACTTCTGTTTCAGAGCCAGCGTGGAAGCCGCTGAGAAAGATGACTGAGAAGGGGCTGATCGAAGGCAGGAAACAATGGGCGGAGGTAGAGTTTATTCCCTCGGCGGCCTCGGTGAAAAAGGACATGAAGCCGGATCGCTATCTGGCCATACGGGTAAGGCCCTGGCAAGGGGAGCTCTTTTCTGACGGGAACAGTTATCACTATTATGCCGTAGTGACCAACCGCTGGGAGTTGGACGGGGAGGAGTTGCTGCGTTGGCAGCGCGAGCGCTGTGGGAGTGTGGAGAAAGTGCACGATGTAGTGAAGAACGACCTAGCTGGGGGCGTGATGCCGTGCGGGAGGTTTTTTGCCAACGCGGCATGGTGGCGACTCAATTGTCTGTGTTACAACGTGATCTCCGTGATGAAGCGAAAGGCTTTGCCGCCCTCTTTTTGGCCCGCACGGATGAAGGCGTTGCGGTTTCATCTCATTGGCGTAGCCGGCAAGGTGGTCTCCCATGCCCGCTCGACTTTTCTTAAGCTCACTGAAGGTTATCGTGGCCTGATTCCTTATCGAGAAGCGAGAAGCCAGCTGTTGGTGTTCTCCAGCGCCTAAGGGAGCGGCGTTTATAATTCAACCGGGAGGCAAGCAGAACCCAGAAATGCAGGGACAACGGAGAGTTTGCGTCAACCGCCCCAAAAATAGTGTTTGAGACGCTTTGACGGAAATCTCTTGTCCTGATCTTTTTGTGCGCGGCTGCCTCGGCAGCTCACGCACGATGATTATGCTCTACGCTAGCCCGTGGCGTAGACTTCCCGCTTCTTATCAACGGATTATGGACCTGGCGCAATGCCTTGACATCTCTGAATTGAAACTCCTAGAATCACAACCGGGCCAATCAAGGAGGAAACCCCAATAATCCAGATTCGCTCACGATCCACGGAAAGACGCCGAGAATTGACCGATTGAAGTGCGGCAAAGATGATATCGTCCTCTTCGAACGCCCTCGGCCCATTCACAAGGACGCCATCGACCAGGACGGCATAGCCCACCAGGCCTTTGATATGGATTGGGATGACTTCGAGGAGGCGATGAAGACCGCCAAAGAGCTGGGGAAGTTTCACCGCGCCGTGGAGCGGAGCAGCGGAAAGACGATCTACATGTTCGACTCGGAAGGAAACTATCTCGAACTCCACTTCCCTACTCCGAAGGGAAAAGCCGCCTCCGAATGCTGATTTTCAAAACTCTTTTTCCCCGCCGCGCATCTTGCCACGACTTTGGAGAAGAGATAAGGGATCTGTAGGTAGCAAGCCAATCCTAGGAGGAGCCTATGTCCGATAAGTCATCTGGCGCTCGCCTCGATCGAGTTGGAGTTCTGGTGGGCGGCGGCCCGGCCCCAGGGATC
>JAHFAP010000006.1 GCA_023250495.1 Deltaproteobacteria bacterium
CATCTCCTCTCCTACTTTAATCTTTGGCCTCCGCGGGAATCTTCCCTACGTTGAGAAACAGCCAATCGAAGACGGCCAAGTGGATCTTCACAGCAATCCAGCCAACTGTCGCTACCGCGAGCGACAGGGCCAAGCGGCGAGGCAGCGACCGAAGCGTGAAAACTCGACGCCAGGTCGGAGGAAAGAGGTAAAACGAGCCGTAGATCGCAAGAGTCAGAAGAGTGACACCCAATGCGCGAAAGGTGTTTACCTTCTGATAAATTGAGTCAACTCCCGGGACCCGCTGCCTCGGGTAAACGAACAACATCAGCCAAAACAGAAAAAAGCCGAGGACTGAAAGCAAAGCTATTCCACACCCTCGGAGCCAGGGTAGGAGCCTCCAAACTTTAAACAGTTTGTAAGAGCCTATTTTGAGATGTGTAAGAAGCTTTTCCGGCTGAGCTTTGATGACGCCTCGAATTGCAAGGAATCTCCAATTCCGATCTCTCTTGGCATCTCGATCCTGCGGAGTCGGCGCACTATATGAAAGCTGGGCACGTTGGGCGATCTCATCTCCAGACAGGCAATACCCGTCGTACATGAGCGAAAATGCCTCTATGTCTGTGAAAGAGTCGAGATCCGTGCGAATATTTGAAAGGTAATAAAACCCGTTATAGTAATTGGCCCTCTGAGCCCTTAGATGACCAGGCTGGTGTGCAGGGAACGGAGGAAGCTCATTACTGCCTCCGAATTCGCGTCTCAGATGGAAAAAGGCATACTCTTCCACGTCGAGGTGCCTCAGCAGCCTTTCCTGCAGCTCCTTACACTTGGGCTGCTGGGTTTCTGACCCACAGTGCCCGATGTATTCAAATCCCTCGTCTCTTAAGAAGAGTCCCTCGATCTCTTGTTCCCGAACGCGGTCCATCAGAATATCGTTGGACCGCAGAAGCACGCTGTAAAAACGGGTCGAGGGACTCCGGGAATCCTCCGTCTGTCCGGAGGCGTCGCTACAGATGATATGGGTGCAATCCTCGTCAAACAAAGCAGTCAGCCCCTGATTATCAAAGACCCCTCCGTCCACCAATTGAACGACTATCTCTTCGCCGATCGAATTCGTGTAGAGATCGTGAATCGCGAACGGGTGAAAAATTCCAGGCACCGCCGCAGAAGCCGCGACTGCATCCCCCAAAGTCAGCGTCCTCAGCTTCTCGATCTGCTTTGGAGAGGGGGTTGCCCCCTCCAGCTCCTTCCCCCCATCGAACCGCATCCTCTCAAGCACCCGATTATAATCGATTCTGGGGAACGAAGGGTCGCCGGGCGGTGGCGCCTCGCCTGCCCAGGAGCTCGTAAATTGCCAGTTGTGACAGGTGTTGAGCGTCGTCGCGTTGATGACCAGGACCGGCACCTTATGATCCGCCGTAGGATTGTAATTCTTGACCTTGAAGCCGTCCGGCTCCTGCCCTGAAGGAACTATTTTTATGTCCCGGAGGTAAATCTCGTCGGACTGGTCCCGGTCCTGAGGTTGCCGCTTAGCTTTGATCTGATCCCAAATCGGTTTATAAAAGTGCTCCCTGTAAAGCTCGGCGATATGGTCACTCCTGGAATAATCCTCGTACAGCATCTTGAAGTTTTTCCTGGGATCAGCGAAGGTCAGCATCCGAATATTTTTCTGGACGCCTGCGAGAAAGTCGCGCTCCAGTTCTTTCACGATTTCGACGTAAGCATCTCGGTTCGGTTGAAGCCCGTCCTCTCGCCGACCTTCGAGAAGCTCTTTGATCTTGAGGTAGTAAGCCGCGCCAATGATGGAGCCGCCCGAAACCGTGGACAGAACCGAGACGCTCTTCAGCAAATCCAATTCGGCCAGTTGTGCCAGGACGCCGATGTGGAACAGCGACGCCCGAAATCCGCCCCCGGATAACGCGAGCCCTAGTTTGTATTTCCCCGAGTTAAAAGGGTTCGGTGTAGCTTCCCCGTTCATGGTCTACCTCTTCGTTATTTGATGACGGGGCCGGCCTCCCCTGCCAGTGAGTTCGACGTATGTTGGGCTTCCCAAACGACCGGCCTTTCATTGCACAGGACGAAAATCCTGTCAAGGAAAATTTTTTATTGTCGTTATGTGGCATGCCTTATCAGCTACGGAAAAAGTGTAGGGAAAAACCGCAAACCGTTAGTCGCGGTTCACGCTGGCGTCCCGTGCGGGCGTGGGGCTCTTTGTTGCAAAAGGCGCGGCGTTCTGGAAGGGTAGCTCAAATATGAAGACACAGACAGCCGTCATCTCGATCCAAGGCTTGACTGCGGAAGCGCTCCCGCCTTTGAAGCAGGCTCTCGCCGCGGTCCCGGGGGTTCAGAACGTCGATTTCAGCTTGGAGCGGAGCGTGGCGGTGGTTGAATTCGACGGCGAGCACTCGAAGGTCGATGACCTCCTACGCGCCGTCCTTAAGGCCG
>JAHFAP010000168.1 GCA_023250495.1 Deltaproteobacteria bacterium
CAGGCCGAATAGCGGGTCGGCATCGTGATGCGGAAGGTCGTTCCCTTCCCCACCTCGCTTGCCACTTCCACCTTGCCATGAAGCAGGTTGAGCAGCTTCTTCGCTATGGCCAGGCCCAGGCCCACGCCGCCGAGGCCCCGGGCCGGCAATCCTTCCGCTTGCCGAAAAGGCTCGAAGATAAAAGGCAAAAACTCCTGCGGAATGCCCACTCCCGTGTCCTTGACCTCGATCGCTACTTCCTCATCCGACCCAACGGGAGAGGCGGTGACCTGAACTTGACCCCGGTCTGTATATTTGACTGCGTTGAAAACGATGTTGCTGAGAATCTCTTTGACCTTCATCCGGTCGGTCTTCAGAGCCGGAAGCGAGCCCTCTATCGCCCAGGAGAGCTCGACGGCTTTACCGCTCAAGCCGATGCGGAACAACGACTCCAGCTCCGCCCACATCTCTTCGAGACGAAACTCCTCGACGCGGATGACAAATTGCCCGGCCTCGAAGCGGGACAGATCCAAAAGGCTGCTCACCAGATTGAGCGCTTCCCCAGAATTGCGCAGAGCCGTCTCCAGGCACTTCCGCTGGCGGTCATTCATCTCGCCCACAAAGCCGCCTAAAAGGAGATCCACGTTGCCGATCACGATGTTGATCGGAGTGCGCAGCTCGTGAGTCATGGTAGCGAGAAACTCCGCCTTCAGACGGCTCGCCTCCCCCAGCTTGTCGTGCAGCGTTCTTACCTCCTGGATCAACTTGGCGTTGTCGATCATAACCGCAACCGGGCCGGCGAGCGCGGTGAGCATGTCGAGCTCCTTGTCCCCGAAAGCTCCCGACCTCTTGCTCACCACCTCGATAACGCCCTTGAACTCGCCTCTCACCTTGAGCGGCACGCAGGCGATCGAGCGGGTCTTAAAGCCGGTCATCTGGTCGACGCGTTTGGAAAAACGGCGCTCCCGACGCACGTCGGAAACAACCATCGGCAGCCCGGTTTCCGCCACGAACCCGGCGATGCCTTCCCCCTTGGCCAACGTTATGTTTTTGAGCTGATCCGCCTTCTCGCCCAAGGCGATGAAGAAACTGAGGTTGCCATGTTCGCGGTCGGCGAGAAGAATAGACGAACCATCCGCTCCCATGATCGCCGAGGTAAAACGCATCGCCGTGGTCATAACCTCTTCCAAGGGCATCGAGGTGCCCATGAGGTCACCGATGTGGGCGAGGATTCGCACTTCGCTGTCTGCTTCTAGCGGATTCACGATGCTCACGACTGTTCCTTTCCCAGCGCTTGAGAGCGATAGGTCGCCTGCAGCACGGCTTCCATCACGATCCCCCGCATGCCGCCCTTTTCTAAGGCGTAGAGTCCTGCGATCGTGGTTCCTCCGGGCGAGGTGACCTCATCTCTGAGCTGCCCAAGGTGCTTCCCGCTCTCGAGCGCCATGCGCGCGGAGCCGTAAACGGTCTGGCGCGCCAGCTTCAAAGCGACATCCCGATTAAGACCCACCTGAACCCCCCCATCAGCCAACGATTCGATAAAGAGAAATACATAGGCTGGCCCGCTGCCGCTGAGCCCGGTCACCGCATCTAAATACTTCTCCTCCAAGGGCAAAGCAATCCCAAAACTGTTTAAAATCAACCCTACCCTTTCCAGGTCCCTTGCGGTCGCGTGCGCCCCGCCGGCATAGCAGGATGCCCCGGCGCCCACCACACAGGGAATATTAGGCATGACTCGCACCACGCGAGCGCCCTTAGCCAAATTATTCTCGATCCGGGAGAGAGGAACGCCCGCTGCGACTGAGACTAAGAGTTTCGCTTTGCCCAATTTTTTTGCGACTTCTTTGATCACACGATCCACGATCTGGGGTTTGACCGCAAGGATCACGATATCCGCGAAGTCGCACGCTTTGCCGTTGTTCGGCGTAACCTCGATCCCAAGCTCTTTAGCAATGGACTGGCGCAGCGCCTTGCTCACGTCACTCGCCATCACTTGATCTTTACGCGCTAGACCGGCCCGGATCACCCCGCGCACGATGGCGGAGCCTATCTTGCCCGCGCCGATGACGCCGATTTTTTCTTGCAGCATCGGTCTACCCCTAAGAGCCCTACTCATACGAACATCAGAATCTTTGTGACATCCACTTTGTTTTCCGCTCATTCTACCCTCACTCTAACCCTCTCCCTGCTAGGGAGAGGGAAGGGTGAGGGACAAAAAGCTTCGGCAAGGAGACGCGAACATAACACAATTAGGCACGTCTGTGACTAATAGCGCTTCCCCAATTTTTTGAGTTCCTGCCACGCCTCCGCATCGTCGGAGCTGAACGCAAGAGCTTCGCGAAATTTCTGCTCCGCCTCGTTGATCTTCCCCGTCTTGGCCAGCGCGACGCCAAGGGAGCGCCGCCACTCGACATTCTTCCTCTTAAACCTCAGGGCGCGGCTGTAAGCGCTGGCGGCCTCCTCCCATAGCCCGAGCTTGGAATAGGTTTCGCCGAGGGCGCCGTACAGAGCGTCGGAATCCTCTCCCTTCTCTTTGGACCGCTCCAAAAATTCTTTGGCCTTTTCCATTTCCCCTTTAGCCAGGAACAGCCGGCCCCAGGCCAACAGGACCGCCGCATGATCGGGTTGAATTCGTCGCGCCTGCTCGAACCACTTCTCGGCTTCGGCGAATTTGTTATAGTAAAGGGCGATTTTCCCCAATCCCAAATAGGGGAGGAGCTCTTTGCTTCCCATCTCAATCGCCTTAGCATAGATCACTTTCGCTTCGGCCAAATAGAAATCTCCGCTCAGACCGAGGATCGGCGCCAACGTCCGACGCGAACGGGCCAGGGCGACCACGGCCGCTTTGGCCGCCTCGCCGCTCTTTTCGGCCTCGAGAAGAATTCTGGTTTTGAGCACATAGAAATCGGCATTGGATGGATCCAACGCGATCGCGCGCTCCAGCTCCGCTAGAGCGCGGCTGTGCCAATCGTTGGCCTCATGGGCCTGAGCCAGATAAAAATGGCGCAGAGCCTCAGGGCCGGCGGCTACGTTCGATTTCAACCACGGGGCCTCAGTCAGAAAGGGGTCCATCAGTTTGCGGTTGAGCTCCGAGGTGGCGCGGCCGAGATTCTTGGGCGCCGAAAACTCAAGCTGAGCGCCGTCGTCCGTGTTCAGCGTCGCTCCCTCGCTGAAGGCCAACGCCGCATCCCGACCCATGCGGTAGAATCCAAGAGCCGCGTACACGTCGGTCAGCCCCAGTTTTTCGAAATCCGCTTTGAGAGTCCTGTTTTTAGCGAAGACTTCCTTGAGCTGCGGGTAGCGGAACACCTGCTCCTTTTTGCTCCCGACCATAAGGAAATCGCTCTCCTTCATTCCCCAAGCCGTCATGTAAGGAAAGGCCTCCGCGAAGGTGCGAAAGACCATGCGAAAATCATCCGGCGACATAGAATAGTTGTGAAACCACTGGGCAAAGACCCCGTCCTCTTTGAGCTTCGACCTGACCGCTGCATAGAATTCCCGGGTGTAGAGGTTGGCGATGCCGGCAATCCAGGGATTGGAGGGCTCCGCGGTGATCACGTCATACACTTTGGGAGTGGCGAGAATATAGTTGCGGCCATCGGTCGGGATGAGCCGGACCCTTCGGTCTTCCAGAATCTTACCGTTGTAGTCATTGAAGAAAGAGGTCGCCTCGACCATAGCGGGCTCGATCTCGAGCACCTCGATCTCGCGGAAGGGAAAGGCGCCGACGGCCCTGGCCGTCATCCCAGTCCCCAGTCCGATCACAGCGGCCCTTTCCCCGCCCGGATGGAACAGCATGGGGATGTAACCGGTCATGAGCTGGCTCAAGGCATCGCCGTGAGAGCCGTCGATCTTGCCGTTCGTCCTGAAATAGCGGTAGTCACTGCCAACGCTCTGATGGACGCTGACCGTGGCGGTCAAGCCCTCGCGATAATAGAGCATGTCATCCCGGTGCATTTCTTCCAGGCGCAAGGAGTCTGTGTGCAGGCTCTCGTAGCGGTCGCTATACACCGTCACGCCGCTGGTCATGACAGACCGGTCCCAGCGCGGCGTCTTCAACGGAATCAATACCACCGCGGCGAGAACGGCCAAGCCGAGCGCGAAACGGGGCCTCGCGGACAGGCGAGGATCGACCACCACCAGGAACCAGCCGACGATGAGATTGAGGATCACGGCCAACATGATTGAGTTCTGTACGCCGATCAGCGGGATGAGAATAAACCCTCCGGCAAACGCGCCCACGATGGCGCCGACGGTATTGGCCGCGTACGAGATCCCCACGCTGGTGCCCACACGGTAGAGGCTCTGCGTGAACAGGCGCGCGACCAGGGGAAAAGTCATTCCGAGGAGCAGCGTCGGCAGGAACATCACCATCCCCGAGGCCACCACCTGAGTGGCAAGAAACAGGTTGAAGGAATCGCCAAATCCATGCAGCAACCTGAGAAAGATGAGCGGGAGCTTCCCGAAGAGCGGAATCGTCGCCAGCGCGGTGAAGCCGACCAGAAGCTCGATCACGCCGAATGTGCTGACCCGAACCTCCCGCTCTCCCATCCATCGGGCATAGAGAAAACCGCCCAGGGCGAGGCCGACAAGGAAGGTCATCAGCATCGTCGTAAAAGAATAGATGGAGCTGCCGATGACCAGGGTCAGAGCGCGCGTCCAGGCATTCTCATAAACCAACGCCGCCATTCCGGAAAGACCGAAGGAGAGAAGCAGGGCCCAACCGAGATTAGAGGGCGCCGCTCCCGTGCCCGCATCAGCCTGCTCGGCCTCTTGCGCCCCGGCGACAGGCTCGCTCGACTCTTTGTCCCGCAGCCGGTCCACGATGATGATGACGACGGCGATTAAGAGATTGAGCGACGCGGCGACATGAACCGTCGCGCGCATGCCAAAGCTGGGAATCAGATAGTAACCCGAGACTGCGCAGCCCAGGACGGCCCCAAGCGTGTTGGTCCCGTAGAGGTCGCCCACCCGACGGCCGAGCTGGCTGAAGCTGCGCACAAAGAAGCGGCTGAGAAGCGGCAGTGTCGCCCCCATGAGCAGTGTAGGAAAAACGAGAAGAACGAACGATAGAAAAAACAACAGTAGGTTGAAGATAAAGGGATAGGCATCGTTGAGACCGAAAAGCGGAATGTAAATCAGCCGGCCTACTTGAAAAAGCCAGGGGACGACCAGACCGTAAATCCCGACCCCTGCCTCAAGGATGCCGTACAGCAGAAAATCGTTTTTTCCGCGATCGGCGATGCGGCCGAAGAGATAGCTTCCGATGGCCAACCCTGCCATGAACGCGGCCAGCACCGTGGCAATGGCATACGTGGTGTTGCCAAAGATCTGCGTGAGCATGCGGGTCCACACCACCTCGTAGATCAGACCCGCGGCGCCTGACAAAAAGAAACAGATTAACGCGATCAAGAGCAGCCAACTTTCCCGTGAGCGGCTAAAACCTGTTGTCATATCGATCTCTTCTGGAACCCCCTTTCAAAAGTCTCCACGCACTGATATCAGCCAATGGAATCGCTGTAAAGAGACGTGCTTGAAATATCCTGGCCTTATAGCATACAAGACTTAGACGTTTCGAGCTAACGGATCAAAGGAGGGAACAAAATGCCTAAAGACATGCGCACGTGGATCCAGGAGCTTGAGAATGCGGGGGAACTGGTCCGCGTCGCGAAGCCCGTGCATCCGCATACCCAGATGGGCGCCCTTCTGTACCAGTCCAGAGAAAAGGCGTTGTTGTTCGAGAACGTGGACGGGTTCCCCGGCTGGAAAAGCCTGGGCATGGCGCCCGCCAACCTGCGCCACGCCGCCCTGGCCTATGGCACGACGGTTGAAAAACTAATCCCTACCGCGGCGCAGCGGGCGCTGCTGAGGCAGCCTACTGAGCTCGTCCCGACCGGCCCGGTGAAGGAGGTCGTTCTGAAAGGTGACCGAGTGGATCTCACCAGACTTCCGGCCCACATCGCCGGCAGCGAGGAGACTCCCTATATAGCGTCAGGGCTGATGGTGGCGCGCGATCCTGACACGGGCATCCGCAACGTCGCCTTTCATCGCCTCCAGATCAAAGGACCGCGCAAAACCGGTGCCTTGATCGTGCCGCGCCACACGCGCGACATCCTCAACAAGCACGAAGCCCGCAATGAGCCCATGCCTGTGGCGATTTTTATCGGCCACCATCCTCTTTATTATATGGCGGCGGCAAGCACCGGACCTTTTGAAATGGACGAGCTGGAGCTCGCTGGCGGGCTGATCGGCGAGCGAGCCAAGGTCGTGAAGTGCGAGATCAACGATCTGGAGGTTCCCTACGACGCGGAGATTGTTTTGGAAGGCCGGATCCTGCCGAACGTGCGCGAGGAGGAAGGGCCGTTTTCGGAGTTCCACGACTACTATGTCGCCGGCATGGGAAAGAACCCCGTCATCGAGATCGATTGCATCACCATGCGCCACGACGCCATCTTCAAGGCGATCCAAAACGGCTCCGAGGTCGAGGGCTGCGTCTTTCACAAAGTGCCGTTCGGGGTCGCGGTTTACAACCACATCAGGAACATCGGCGGCTACGTCAACCTGCACAACCTTTTAGTTCTCCCCGGCCTGTTCGGCATCGTGGTGCAGATGACGCCGCGCTTTTACGGCGAGGCCAAGCAGGTGCTGATGGGCGTCTTATCCAGCCCGATTCTCCATCCCAAGATAGCGATCGCGGTTGACGAGGACGTGAACATCTTCAACTACTGGGAAGTTCTTTGGGCGATCAATACGCGCTGCAATCCCGAGCGAGACATGGTGATCATTGCGGGAACGCGAATGCATCCCATGGACCCGACCGGCGACGAGCCCATTCCTCCCGGCGGCCCGTTCTGGCACCGCGTCGGGGGCAAGGTGATTATCGACGCAACCAAGCCGCCGGTATGCGCCGGTGAAGCGGCGCG
>JAHFAP010000169.1 GCA_023250495.1 Deltaproteobacteria bacterium
AGGTCGCGGTCAAATTCCATCCGCCGATCGAAACCGCGCGCTATAAAAATAACTCCGCAAGCCGCAAGCAGCTGAGCCAGGCGTGTTACAATGCGATCGCAGGCGGGTTGCAACAAGACAGGAAAGCGGTGCGGGCGCCGCTAAGTCTGAGTTAGCTGCCGCTTCATATTCTCGACGAACTGCTGGAGCATCTGGTCGGCCTTTTTGCGAATGATGGGCTGGCCAAACTCGCCGATTCTACCCAGGATATTGACGTCGGTCTCAACGAGCAGCTCCGTTTCTTGAGGGCCGGTTTCTTTGAGTTCCATGGTGGTCTTTCCCTTGACCGCCCCCGCAGCCACGCGGTCGCTGGCCTCGGCCCGTAATGCAGCGCGCCAGCGGCCACGGTCGCGCTCCTCAACGATGATCTTTCCCTGCAGGTTGAGCGAGATGGGACCCACGCGCACCTTCAGCGTCCCCTGATAGGTGGTGTCATCGAGCTGACTTACGGTTTCGACGCCTGGAAGTGACTTTGCCACTTTGGGCACGTCCATGAGAAATTCCCAGAGCGGTTCGCGAGCCACAGGAATCACCGCGCGTTGGCTAAACTTCACCTTCGTCCCCGCCTCTTTGATTGGCGACTCGGCGCTGACTTGACCCTTTTGAAACCCTCAAGGGCCTTCTCCAGCGCCCGGCGGACGAAGACTCCGGCCATCTCCCTCTTGTAGGCCGCGGAGCCGCGAAAGTCGCTGATCGGATCGACCGCCTGCTTGGCCTTTTCGGCTGCCGCGCGCAGCGCTTCGGCCTTCACCGGCTGCCCGCGCAACACCGCCTCTGCCTCGCGGGCGCGGATGGGCGTCGTGCCAACGCTTCCCAGCGCGATGCGCACGTCCGAGAAGATTTTCTTAGACCGGTCCAGAGTCACCACAGCCGCGGCGGAAACCGTGGCATAGTCATCTGCAGTGCGCGGGAGAAACTTGAGAAACGCGCCGGCGCTGTTGGGCGGCAAGCGCGGAACCGATACTTCGGTGATCACCTCATCCGGCTTGAGCACGGTCTCGTAGTAGTCGGTAAAAAATTCCTCCACGGGAATCATCCTGCTCCCGCCTGCCGAGCTCGCCTTAACGCTTGCGCCCAAGGCGATGAGAGTGGGAGGCGGGTCCTGGTTGGGATCCGCATGGGCCAGCCCGCCGCCGACCGTCGCCATGTTGCGCACGCGGATCGTAGCCACGTGGCGGTAGGTCTCGGCCAAGAGCGGCAAGCGTCGGCGCACCAATGAAGAGGTTTCCACTTCGCGGTGAGTGGTCGATCCGCCGATGCGCAGAGCGCCGTTTTTCTCGGCAATGCCGGCCAAGCCGCGCACCGAGCTCAGGCTGATGAGGCACGTGGGACGCACAAGGCGCTGCTTCATCATGATGATGAGCGCCGTGCCGCCGGCCACGAGCTTCGCGTCGGCGCCGAACTGTTTTAGCTCTTGCTGAACTTCCTTAAGGTTCTTGGGGGTACGGTATTCAAAGGGTTGCATAGTCTTGTCCTCATTTGGCGAACTGGTGCGCTTTTTGGATCGACTCAATAATCTTGTAGTAGCCGGTGCATCGGCAGAGGTTGCCCATCATCCATTCTTTGATCTGCTCTTCATTGGGTTTGGGAATCTCATCCAGCAGGGCCTTGGCCGCGACAACCTGGCCTGGGGTGCAGATCCCGCATTGGAAGCCGCCGTAGCGGATGAAGCTCTTCTGCACCGGGTGGAGCTCGCCGTCTTTGGCCAGCCCCTCGACCGTGGTGATCTCGTGGCCGTCGGCGAAAACGGCCAGGGCGAGACACGAGCTGACCATCTCTCCGTCCATCAGCACCGTGCAGGCGCCGCAGACACCGACACTGCAGCCCTCTTTGGTTCCGGTCAGCCCCAGGTCATAGCGCAGACAGTCGATCAACAGACGGTTCGTTGGAACTTGAAGCTCGACCTTCGTCCCGTTGACTCGCATCCGAATCTTCTTTTCCATCGCTGTTCCTTTCCGTTCCCGCCGCGAGTTTTCCGTCGCGGCGACAAAGATGACAACCCGTAGCCGCTATGTTATAGAAAGAATTCGCTCAAACTGCAAGCAGCAGCCGTAGAAGAAATTTGCTTTCCCTAGCCCGGGAAGGAAAGGGAATTCGGGCAGCTTCAAGTGGCCAGACCTTTCACTGAACAGTTGCGGCGCCAGGCAGGTGAAATCTGGCGTTCTATTCAGGCCCATCCCTTTCTCGATGAGCTTCGCGCCGGCACCTTGCCGATGGACCGCTTTATTTACTTTATCCTACAAGACTACCTTTATCTCCTCGACTTTGCTCAGGTCCTCTGCCTCGGCGGCGCCAAGTCCCCTGACCTGAAAACCTTGGAGATCTTTAGCCGCCATGCCTTGATCGCCGTCGAAGTGGAGAGGACTTTTCACGCGAGCTTTGGGAAGAGCCTGGGTCTTTCCCAGAAGCAGCTCGACCGAACCCCCAGAGGGCCGGTCACCGAAGCCTACACCCGACATCTCCAGGCGGTAGCGCGAGGTGGGAGCCTGGCGGAGATCGTCGCCGCCGTGCTCCCCTGCTACTGGATTTACGGCGAGGTGGGAAAGAGACTCTACCGCAACCGGCCAAGGAAACCGACGATATACCGCGAGTGGATTGAAACCTATGCTTCCGAGGATTATTGGAGGCCGGTGCGCGAACAGATCCGCCTGATGAATCAACTCGGCGCCAGCGCGAGAAACAGCGAGAAAAAACTCATGCGCTCGCATTTCCTGCTGAGCAGCCGCTACGAGTTTCTCTTCTGGGATCAGGCGTATCGCCTGGAAGAATGGCCGGTGTAAAAATTGAGAAAGGGAGGAGTAACATGATTGCACTAACGGATCAGATGCGCGAGATGATTGATAACGCCCTGGCCACCGGAAGCCCCTGCATTCTGGCGACGGCCGCGGCGGACGGAGAGCCCGACATCGGGTACAAGGGCAGCATGATGGTCTTCGATAACGAGTCTCTGGCATACTGGGAGCGCACAAGACGCCAGCACCTCAAAAATGTGCAGGAGAACTCGAAAGTCGTGGTGCTCTTCAGGAATCCGAAAACCAGGGTCAACTTCCGCTTCCACGGTGTGGCGACGGTTCATCAGGATGGGGCTATCAGGGAGCAGGTCATGTCTCGGACTGTGAAGGACGAGATCGACAAGGATCCAGAGCGCAAAGGCGCTGCCGTTGTCATCCGGGTGAGCAAAGTAACCAACCTGGCCGGGCAGGTGCTGCAGAGTCGGTAGCTCTGTAGGTCACCTGACGGCGTTGGGCCTGAGGCGGGGACTCTCTAGCTCAATAATTTCCCGTTACGAAGCCCTGCGAGCCCTGCCCATGGTTCAGTCCAGCATGAACTCGACATGGCTTGGGAGCACAGGTTCCCGCCCTCGCCTTGCTTCAAGAAAGGCAGCAAGGTATCCTGTGCTTCACAGGGGCAAAGCAATGCTGGCCAAAAAGACCGTCAAAAACCAAATCATTCTCCCCAAATCTGTTCTGGAAAAGATTCCGGACGCGGACTATTTCGAAGTAAGCCTCAGGGGAGAGGAAATCGTTTTAAAACCGGTACGCATTGAAGGCTCCGGCTCTAGGCTCAGTCGAGTTCGCGACAAAATCAAAGCCCTTGGCTTAACAGAGAAAGATATTGACGAAGCAATCCGGTGGGCCAGGAGCCGTTAGTGCGGGTTGTGCTGGATACCAACGTTCTGGTATCCGCACTCCTCTTTACCGGAATTTCTTCTGAGCTTGTTCCTCTCTGGCAAAAAGGGACCATAACAGTTCTCCTCTCGCGCGAGATCCTGGAAGAGTATCTGCGAGTTTTCGCCTACCCAAAATTCCAACTTTCTGAAGGAGAGATCAAACGGCTCATCGAAGAGGAGCTGTTGCCTTTTGTCCGGGTCATCAAACCCAGACTCCGTGTACGCGCTGTCAGGCGTGACCCGTCAGACAATAAGTTCTTAGAGTGCGCGATTTCCGGAAAGGCAGATGTGGTGATTTCAGGGGATAAAGATCTTTTGGCTCTCCGACATTACCGTCGAATCCGTATCCAAACTCCGTCTCACTTTCTTACGGCCTTCTTCCGGCAGCAGTCCCGCTAAGCGGATGCCGGTGGTGGAGGCGAAACCGAGCCGTCATGGCGGAAAAGTCGTAAAACCCCACTACTCCCGGTAGATCTGACAACCTTTTGACTGAGGCGTGTGCCTGTTATAAGTATGGCCCAGAAGTCAGGAGGCACATCTAATGTTTCTTTCCAATAATTTAAAAGAGAGCCGCTATCGCGCGGTGCGCCAGCAGATGGCTGAGAGGAGCCTCGACGTGCTTATCGCCCGGGGCTCCAGCGCCGTGCGCGGGGACGGCGCAGCTTTTCGTTTTCTTACCGATTTTCCCAACATCAATATCCCACTCGTCCTGGTCTTCTTCCGCGACGAAGATAAGCCGCCGGTCATGCTTGTGGAATCGCGCTTCCAGGCCATGCGGGCGAAAAAATATTCCTGGATTCAGGACATCAAGCTGAGCAATCAGTTCCTTCAAAGCCTACTGGAAGTTTTAAAAGAAAAACGGCTGGACCACTCAACGATAGGAATTGACGGGCTGGACAAGATTCCTTTCCTCTGGGTCCAGAGAATGGAAGAGTCTTTCCCCAATTTGAAAATCGCCGAATTCGGCCCGGCGTTAAAAAAGCTGCGGGCGACTGTAGATGGCGAGGAGACTCGCCTGGTAAAAAAATCAGCCGCCCTGGTTGATCTCGCTTTTACCGAAGGAATTAAGCGCATCAAACCGGGAAAGACAGAGTGGGAAATCGTCGCCTACATAGACTTTGTGCTCAAAAGCCATGGCGTGGAAAAGAGTTTCAACATCATCTCCCAGGGGCCCAAGGTCGACGCCTATCCCCCGTCGGGGAGAAAGATCGCCAAGAAGGGAATGGTCTTTGTCGAGATCACGGCCTGCTACGGCGGCTACTGGACCCAACTGGCCCGCGCCGTCTCCTTGGGCAAGCCAGACAAAGATCTCGTCAGGCTGCATGAAGTCTCCGTCCGGGCGATCAAAGAGGCGATAAAGTATCTGAAGCCGGGATTCAGAGTGGCGAAGCCGATGAGCGTCATGGAGGAATACGTAAAGCGATCCGGTCTCGATTGCACGCCTGTCTACGGCCACATCGTCGGCCTGGACATGGTCGAGGATCGCCCTTCGCCAAAAAACGAGACCGAGATCGTCCCGGGCATGGTCTTCATCGTCCATCCCTGGCCCGTCTTGGGGGAGAGTTCACTGCTGTGGGGAGAGACCCATCTCACAACGGATCACGGAAACTTGCGCCTGAACCGAGTCGGCGATGAGCTGATTGTCTTGTAAGCTCTGGATGCGAAGGTCCATCCCGACCGATATATTCTTGCTGACCGCTGATTGCTGACAGCTATCTCTTGAGCTTATCATGATCCTGATCACCGGCGGCCTTGGATTTCTTGGATGCAACCTGGCGAAGCTCCTGTGCGATAGCGGTGAGCAGGTTCTGCTGACCAGCAACCGCAACACCGAAGTCCTCCCGCTCATCGCACCGTTCTTGGAAAAACGCCTCAAGATCCAGCCGCTAGATATCACTTCTCTGGACAATGTCTCCCGCGTCATACGTGATCACGGCGTGAAGTCCATCGTCCATGCGGCGGTGAGATCCGAGAAAGGAAATACATCGCTGTATCAAGCCATGGACGTTAACGTGACCGGCACCATTAATGTGCTGGAGGCCGCGCGACGGGCAGAGATCCGTAGAGTTCTTTTTATAAGTTCCGAGGCGGTCTATCAGGGAATGAAGGATACCGTGCCGCTGAAAGAGGAAGAAAGGCTCTTCATCACCTCGGACCGCTTCATACCGGGAACGAAAAAAGCCGGCGAGATCTTCTGCCTCATGTATGCCAAACAATACGGCATGGAGGTTGTTTCGGTGAGGCTGACGCGAGCCTACGGCCCACTCTATCGAGGCATCCGGAATCTTCATGGACTCATGGTTGAGAGCGCAGCGCAAGGCAAGCCCATCAACCTACAAAACTACGATCCAACAGAGGCCCACGACTTTATCTACGTCAAGGACGCCGCCAGGGCGCTCACTCTGCTGCTAAACGCGCCGACGCTGCGCCATCGGATTTACAATCTGGGCTTTGGAAGGCTGACAAGCATCGGAGAGTTCGCTCAGGCAATAAAAAAACTGGTGCCCGAAGCCGAGATCCATCTCGGCAACGGTCCAGGGCCGCTGATCTCGACCAAAACTCCCATGGACATCAACGCCTGCGTGGATATCTCCAGGCTTCGCCAAGAGACCGGCTTCACGCCGGAATATGATCCTTATCGTGGCGTGGAACACTACATTCATTGGGCGCGAGACGGAATTTACAGCCAAGAAAGGCGACAGCGATGAAAACTCTAATTCAAGGCGGATATGTCGTAGCCTTCAACGGCAAAGAACATGAGATCATTAAAGACGGCGTCGTGGTCTTCGAAAGAGATCGCGTCTTATTTGTCGGCAAAACGTATGGCGAACCAGTCGATAAAAAGATCGACGCGAAAGGCTGTCTCGTTTCCCCAGGCTTTATTGACACCCACTTTCATTCGGGCATCAACGCAACCGATTATCTGCTGAATGATGCGAACAAAATGGACTATTTCGCGTCGAACTATCTTTCTCACGGCGCCCCGACTCGCGAAGGCGTCAAGCACGCTCACCTCAAGGACGTAGATGTAGGGCAACGCTTCTCGCTGATCCACGTCCTGAAAAGTGGGGTGACCACCACACTGGAGATCGGCGGTCCCGGCGCGACTCCTGAACCTTATGTCGCGATGGTGGATGAGGTCGGGATACGCTGCTACACCGGACCGAGCTACAAGAACGTCAATTTCTT
>JAHFAP010000170.1 GCA_023250495.1 Deltaproteobacteria bacterium
CATCACGTAGCCGTTTCCCTCGTAGATATTTTTTACGATCGCTTGAGGATCGATGGAATAGTTGATCGCCTGGCGCACCAGCTTGTTGTCGAAGGGCTTGTGCAACACGTTCATCGCCAGAAAATACATCCTCAGCCCCTCGACCTTCTCGACGCGCGTTTTCGGGTTGGCCTCAATGCGCGGAATCTCGTCCACCGGAACGTTATTGATGACGTCCCCCTGCCCCGCGAGCAGGCCGGCCACGCGGCCGGCGTCCTCGCCGACTTTTCTGTAAACGACCTCTTTGATGTCCGGCTTTGGCCCCCAGTAATCGTTGTTCCGGGTCATGACTAAGTTGCCGTCGCGCTGGTAGCTCACGAACTTATACGGCCCGGTCCCGACCGGATTCGCATCCATCTGCTCGCCGTATTTATCCGCCGCCGCCTTGCTGACGATGAAGCGGTTGTACAGCCGGTCAAGAAAGACGGCGTTCGGTTTTTCTGTCGTCACCACCAGAGTGTTGTCGTCCGGAGCTTCCATCTCGGTGATGTCCCTGAAGTTGTCTGCCTGCAGGCTCCGCTTGTCCGTCTTGATCCGGTTGATGGAAAAGATCACGTCCTTGGCAGTGAAAGGCGCCCCGTTGTGAAAGCGTATCCCTTTTTTCAGGTGAAACAGCCAGTTCTTCCCCTGGAACTCCCACGACTCGGCCAACACCCCGAGGTATTCCTTACGAGCGTAGTCCACTTCGACCAGCGGCTCGAGGATGTGCTGCCAGATGCCGTAGGTCGGGCTGGCGCTGTGGGCATAGGGATTGAGGCTATCCAGGCTGATTCCCTGAAAGATGGTGACTCGATCCTTTGACGCCGCCCAGCTCAGCCGTACGACAGCAGGCCCCAGTAGGCTCCCGGCGCCCAGAGCGGCGCTCGTTTGAAGAAATTCTCTCCGGCTCATTCCCGATTTTTTGTCGCGCATAAAAACCTCCTTTTGTCCTACCGTTGTCCTCTTAACTTCGGATCTAAAATATCCCGCAGGCCATCGCCCAAGAGATTGATGCCAAAGACGGTGATGAAGATCGCCATGCCGGGAAAGATCGTCAACCACGGAGCGCGGTACATGTAGCTGCGCCCCTCGGCGAGCATCGATCCCCAAGTCGGAATGCTGGCGGGCACGCCCAGTCCGAGAAAGCTCAGGCTCGCCTCGGCGATGATCACGATCGCCATCGCGAAAGTGGCGATGACCGTAACACTGGCGAGGGTATTGGGCACGACGTGCCGCAAAAGAATGTAAAAATCCCTCCCGCCCAACGCCCGGGCCGCCAGGACAAAATCGCGCTCCTTGAGCGACAGCACCTCACCGCGAACTACGCGGCAGTACTGCACCCACCGGGTGAGCATCAGCGCGATGATCACGTTCACCAGCCCCTGACCAAGAAAGGCCATCAACGCGATCGCCAACAGTAGAAACGGAAAGGCGAGGAAAATCTCCGTGATCTTGTTGATGAACTCGTCGGCGACTTTCCCGAAGTATCCTGCAATCGCCCCGAGAAAGCAGCCCATAAAGCCGGCCAGGATCACGGTCGTCGCGCCCACGAGCAGAGAGATCCTCGATCCATAGATGATCCGGCTCAAGATGTCGCGGCCGAGATTGTCCGTGCCCAGTAGGTAACCGCCGCTCCCTTGGCCGTTCCAGCTCGGAGGCTTGAGCCGATCTTCCAGCCGCTGTTCCTGCGGATCGTAGGGAGCCAGAAGCGGCGCGGCCAGCCCACCGATGAGCAGCACCAAAAGGATCAACCCGCCGATCCAGATTTTGAAATAGCGCGTCGCGAGCATCAGAGCTTGATCCTCGGGTCCACCAGCATGTAGAGCAAGTCGACCAGTAAATTCACCCCGCAGTAGAGGATGGCGAAAAAGAAGATCAGACCCTGGGCCAGCCTGTAGTCCCTGAGAGAGATTGCCTGGATCAGGAGGTCGCCGATGCCGGGATAGGAGAAAACGGTCTCGGTGATCACCGAGCCGTTGAGCAGCGCTCCCAGTTGCAGCCCCAGGATCGTGATGATCGTGATCATGGCGTTGCGCACCGTGTGGCGCCAGATCACCGCTCTTTCGCTCAGTCCCTTCGCCCTGGCGGTGGTGATGTAATCCTGGCGCATCACCTCCAGGACGCTGGAGCGCGTGATCCGGGTCACGATCGCCGCAAGGCTCGTCCCCAAAGTCACCGCGGGCATGAACAGATGCCTGAGCGCGCTCCAGAAGCCGGCGAGGTTGCCGGTAAGCAGGCTATCCACGAGGTAGAGACGCGTGATCGGCTCGATCTCGATTCCATAGTCGAGCCTGCCGGCCACCGGAAAGAGATTGAGCTGGCCGCCCAAAAAATAGATCATCATGATGCCGAGCCAAAAATTCGGCAGCGAGACGCCGATGAGAGCCAGCGCCATGCCCGCGTGGTCGATCATGGTGTCGTGCTTGACCGCCGAATAGACCCCGATCGGAATCGAGATGAGAATGGCAACGAGCAGGCTGGCGGTAGCCAGTTCTACGGTGGCGGGCAAACGCTCGAAGACGATGCGGGTGACCGGCTCGCCGAATTTCAGCGAGATGCCGAAGTCTCCGCGCGCGGCGTGGAGGAGAAATTCCCAATACTGCACCAGGATGGGCTCGTCGAGTCCCCACTCGTGGCGGGTGCGTTCGATCTCCTCCGGCGTCGCGCTTTCGCCCAGCAGCAGGCTCACGGGATCTCCCGGAGCGATGTGCATCAGCAGGAAGACCAGAAACGATATGCCCAGGATGACCGGGATCGCTCCTAAAAATCTACGCTTCAACATCGCTCGCCAAAAAGTGGAGACGGCTGCCGCCGCTATAGACCCATCTGGCCAAAAGATCGATCGAGTATTTTGAGCGACTGATCCACCTGATCTTTGGTGATATTGAGAGGCGGAGTAATCCGCAGCACATTTCCCATCAGCCCGCCCTTGCCGATAAGAAGTCCGTTTGCCTTGGTCAATTCGAAGAGTCTCTTGACTGCTTCAGGATCGGGGCTCTTATTCTCCCCCACCAGTTCCATTCCCTGCATCAGGCCCATCCCACGTACATCGCCGATGAGCGGATACTTTTTCTGCAGCGCTTCCAATCCTTCTCTCAGCCTTTTTCCCATGACGCGCGCGTTCTCGACCAGATTCTCCTCTTCGATGACCTCGAGCGTGGCGAGCGCAGCCGCGCTGGTCACCGGGTTGCCGCCGAAGGTGGAGATCGTCATCCCTTTCATGCTGTCGGCCACCTCCGGCGCGGCGATCGTCGCGCCGATGGGAGAGCCGTTGGCCATCCCTTTGGCAAAGGTCATGATGTCAGGCTCGACGTCCCACTGCTCGATGCCGAACATCTTGCCGCCGGTCCTACCCCAAGCGGTCTGGACTTCATCGCAGATAAAAAGCCCGCCGTACTTGCGCACGATTGCGACGATCTCTTTGAAGTATTCCTTCGGCGGAGTGATGAAACCTCCGACCCCTTGAATCGGCTCGGCGATGAACGCGGCCAGCCGACCTGACGTGACGGTCTGGATCGCCTCTTCGAGATCCTTCGCGCATTTGATATCGCAGCTCGGATAGGTGAGACCGAAAGGACAGCGGTAACAATATGCATTAGGAATGTGATGGACGCCGGGCATCGGTGTGGGCGTGAGACGCCAGGCGGCGTGGGCCGTGAGGCTCATCGCCAGATGGGAGCGGCCGCTGTATCCGTGGCGCAGCGCGATGACGTCCTGGCACTTCGTGTGCAGCTGGGCCAATAGAACCGCGGTCTCGTTCGCTTCTGTCCCGCTGTTGGTGAAAAAGGACTTTTGCAGTTTGCCCGGAGTAATTTGAGCGAGCTTCTCCGCCAGCCGCACGTGCGGCTCGTTCGGATAGAGGGTTGAGATGTGCTGCAGCTTGGCGGACTGCTTCTGGATCGCGTCGGTCACTTTCGGATGGCAATGGCCGACGCTGATGGTGACGATGCCGCCGAAGAAATCGAGGTACTCCTTCCCTTCGCTGTCGTAAACGTAGCTTCCCTGCGCGTGGTCGACCACGAGCGGCTCTTCGTAGTAGTTGGCCACGCAGGAAAAGAGAAACTCTTTGTGCTTGTCGAGAACTTCCTGTTTTTTCATTTTGATGACTCTCGCGCCTGACCGACTTCTTTGACGCTATCCAATCCCCCCAAGGCTGTCAACATATATACAAACTGTTGAAATTCCCTGTCGGCGGTTTTGTCATTCTGAGCAACGCGAAGAATCTCCAGGAGAAATCAGGGATTCTTCGTCGCCTTCGGCTCCTCAGAATGACCACGTGGGACTTTTTCAACACCCTTATATAAGATCATCGCCTTTTCTTTCCCGGGCCGTAAATCACTTTTCCGGGACGGGCGCCGGTGTGGTTGCCTTGATCGATCACGATCGCGCCGTTGACCAGAACATAGTCGATCCCTTTGGGGTACTGCTTGGGATTGTCGTAGGTCGCGGTGTCCGCCACGGCGTCGGGATCGAACAGCACGAGATCGGCCCAGTAGCCCTCCCTGATCAGCCCCCGGTCTTTCAGCCCGAGCACGCGCGCCGGCAAGGAGGTCATCTTGCGCACGGCATCCTCAAGCGTCAGCACCTTCTCCTCGCGCGTGTACTTGCCCAGCACGCGCGGGTTGGTGCCGAAGCTGCGCGGGTGCGGTTTGCCGGGATAATCGAGGTTGAGAGCGCTGCCATCGGAGCCGATGGAGAGCCAGGGCACGCGCATGACGGTCTTCACGTCCTCCTCCGACATGGTATGGTGGACACCGTAAATGAAAATTCCTTCCTCGTAGATGAGATTGAAGCAGACGCTGACCGGATCCTCGCCGCGCATCTTGGCGATCTCCGCGATGCTTTTTCCTTCGAACGGCTTGAGGCCCGGAGTGTCGAAGCGCGCCGCGACAATCCCCTCCCAACCGCCGTGCTCGTTGACGTATTGACCGAACTCCGGATCGCCGATCACGCGGGCGCGGAAGGCCGGATTTCCAAACTGCGAAATAATCTCGCTCGTCGGCGCATTCTGCACCCAGCGTGGAAAGAGCCTGCGCCAGGGATGCTGCATGGCGGTGTAGGGATACTGGTTCGCGGTGATGTCGAGCCCTTCGCGCCGCGCCTCCTCGATCTGCGCGACGACTTCGCGCACGCGCCCCCAGTTACTCTTGGCCCTCATCTTAAGATGGTAGACGTGCACCGGGATCTCCGCTTCCCTGGCGACGCGAATCGCCTTCTCCAGCTCTTCCATGATGTCGAAGCCTTCGCTCCCCAGGTGAACGCCGTAGTAGCCGCCGTAGCGCTTCGCCACCTTGGCCATCTGAATCACTTCATCCGGATTCTCCGGCCCCTTGGCGTGCCAGGCCGCGGTAAGTCCCAGCGCGCCCTCCTCCATCGCCTCAGCCACCATGCGGTTCATCCGCTCCTGCTCTTTGGCCGTGGCCGGCCGCTCTTCAAAGCCCACGACGATTGTCTTGATCTGCTGCGGAGAGACTCCGGAGGCGACGTTGATCGCCACGCCTCCCTTCATCAGTCTCTTGAAATAACCGGAGAAGCTCGTCCAATCCGTCTCGATGCCGTTGCGCCGCCGGTGCTCCGTGCGGTATTCCTCCAGCACCGCGCCCTGAAGCGGCGCCACGGTTTGACTCTCGCCGATGATGTCGAGCGTGACTCCTTGCCGGACCTTGCTCTCGGCATTGCCATCGGCGACCAACGGCTGATCGCTGTGCGTGTGCATGTCGATGAAACCCGGAGTCACCACCCGCCCCCTGGCGGAGATGGCCCGTCGCCCGGCGGTTGGGTTGATCTTGCCGACCGCGGCGATCCTGCCGTTCTTTACGGCGACATCGCCATAGAGCCACGGATTGCCCGTGCCGTCGATCAGTCTACCGCCATGAATGACAACGTCGTACAGAGCCATGTGGCTGCGACACAATCAGTAGTGACCTTCGTCGCCGCCCGCGTCACTCGGATCGGTGTCGACGAACAATTCCTCGAGCGACATCTCCCTGCCGATCAACCCCTGCTGGTGCGTGTAGCGGAGGATGGTCTGGAGGTTCTTTCTGTTGGCCTCGCCCAGGCCGTAGGCCCAGGGATCGGGCCCCAGAGCCTTCCGCTGCTCATCCCATGCGTGTGAAAACCAGGCGAGCGGAACAACTCTCGGGTTGACCACCCGGCGATACGCCATTTGCTTGGCTTGCTCGAAAGCCCTGACCAAACTCGCCGCCGCCCAAGGATATCTATCGACGATCTCCTGCTTGATGACCGTCACATGCATGATGGGGAAGATGCCGGTTTGCTTGAAGTACTCCAGCTCGACTTCCTTGTAGTTCGGAAACAAGCGCGCGACCCGCTTGTCGCCGCTCACTATCGGCTTCGGAATATATGGATTGATCATCGCCGGAATCTCTCCCGCCGCCAGCATCGCGTCCAGCGACTTGCCGGGCGGAATCATCTCTATCTTCAGGCCCTTGGGCAGCTCGAATTCGACATCTTCGCTGCGGTCTACCACCCACGTCAGCTTCTTGTGCGGCACGCCGTAATGCTCCTCCAAAATTCCGCGCAGCCAGATGTTGCCCGCCGGCTGGAAGTTGGTGCCGCCGACTTTTTTGCCGATCAGATCCTTCGGTGTCTTGATGCCGGCTTTGGCGTTGACGAAGGCAAAGCCGTGGCGGAACCTGCGGTGGAGGAAGACGGAGATCGCCGTAATCGGAGTGTTGCGGTAGCGCGCCATGAAATAGGCGCCGACGTTGAATTCGCAGACGTCGAACTCAAGATTTCGCGCCATGCGCCAATGGCGCTCCCGCGACCCGTGGCCGGTCAACACCACAAGATCGAGCCCGTCGGTCTCGACCGCCCCCTCTTTGAGGGCGCGCACGATCTCGTAATC
>JAHFAP010000027.1 GCA_023250495.1 Deltaproteobacteria bacterium
CCAATAGTTGGAGAGGGAAAAGCCGCCCTTCTTTTGCTCCTTCAACCTTCCTCCTTCCGGCTTGTCGTTGCGCTTCCCCGCGCCACGCCGCAACTTCCTCCTCGCTCTCCAGAGAAGAGGCTTCATGCATAGCTGTCATGGCCGGGTACTCGATCTCCTTCTTCGATAGCGGCACAGTCTCGAACGCCAGCGACTCAACGGCCGGAGCGGTCCCAATGGCCTGGGGCGAGCCGCTGCCCAGAGCTATCATAGTAAGCGGCGCCTCTCGCTTGCTGTCCAAGCTCAGAAGCCGGTTCACCGCAGCATCGACGAAGCCGACCGTTACCTTCGCCGGCACCTTATGCGCGGCCGCGGCTGCCAGGAGATTGGCGAGAAGGGTGCCATTGTCCCAGTAACAGTGGCGATAGGCTCGGGCTTGGTACTTCCAGGCATTGCGCCAGTAGGTCGACGCACAAACGATCACGCACGGCGCATTCGCAATCGACGGTTCTTCCTCGCTCGCGCGAACGAGAACGGCACGGTAATTTCCCTGCCGTAATCGCCGCAGGGCAAAATCCTGCGGCCCGAAGTGATAAACTCCTGCTTCTAGACCCGGAAGGTCGCCGCAGACCAGATACAAATCGATGTGATACAGCGCGCCTGTGCAGGCCGCGGCCCGAAAGAGGATCTCTCCTCCGGGATAACTCTTACGTTTGGTAATGCCCGCCGACAGAAAAAGGATTTCCGCCAGGATTTGACTCGTAGGCGTGACCCGATTATCTGCCGGCAGAGCAGTGGCTGAGATGGCCGAAAGCGCCGGCATTCCCGACGGCGACAGCTTTTGGGATAGAGGAATGGGCTCCAGCTTGGAGTATATCTTGAAGGGAATCGGCTGGTTCTCCCAGTCGAGATAGTGGCCGCTCGCGCGGATACTTTGGTAGGAATGCTTGGTTCCGTCATGATAAGCCCATGTGGCTTCGAGCTCACGGTTTTTCATGGCGCTGCTCCCAGGACACCCCCTCCCCTTTACTCTTATCATATAATCATGCAGCTTGGGGGTAGGTGAGATTGGTCAACTCCCAAGCCTAAATCATCCGGACATGTTTGTGAAACATCCTTAACGACCATGAAGAAACTTCTTGTCTTTCAGCACGTCCCGCATGAGATTTTGGGAACGTTAAACCCCTTGCTGAAGCGCGCCGGATTTCGGATTCGGTATGTAAATTTCGGTCGCCATCCGGACGCGCAGCCGAGCCTGGAGGGATACCACGGACTCGTCGTCCTCGGCGGCCCCATGAGCGTCAACGACACCGACCGATACGCTCACCTAAGAACGGAAGTGAAACTGATCGAGCAAGCGATGAACAAAGGACTTCCGGTTCTGGGAATCTGTCTTGGAGCGCAGTTAATTGCGAAGACTCTTGGAGCCAGGGTCTTCCCGAATCAAGAAAAGGAAATCGGCTGGTACGATCTATTTCCCACGAAAGCCGCAACCGAGGATCCGCTCTGTAGCCGGCTCGGCCCCGCGGAAAAGGTGTTTCAATGGCATGGGGACACGTTCGAGATTCCCAAAGGAGCGGTGCATTTGGCAATGTCGCAGCTGTGCGCCAACCAGGCATTTCGTTATCGCACCGATGTCTACGGGCTTCAGTTCCACCTCGAAGTCGACGAGCCCCTGATTCAGCGCTGGCTTACTGTGGCTGAGAACATGAAAGAAATTGCGACTCTCCAAGGCAAAATCGATGCCGAAACAATCCGAGCGGAAACACCCGGCTACATTCAGCGCCTCAACCAGCTGAGCGATAACGCTTTCGGCGAATTTATCAAGCTCTTCGGCTTAGAGAAAACCCGCTGGAGACTTGCTTCCAGATAGAGCGCTTGAGCCATCGACCTTAAACAGCCAACCAACGGCCTATCTCTGGCAAGATGGACAGTAAAACGCGCTGCGGTTGCCGATGGGAACTCTCTTGATCATGCCGCCGCACGCTTTGCACTTCTCGCTTTCGCGATCATAGACCCGGAGATGCTTCTGGAACCCTCCATAGCGGTCCTCCGCGTCGCGATAGTCGGAGAAAGAGGTGCCGCACCACTGGATCGCCTGCGATAAGAGCTTGGGCGTGATCTTAGCGATCCGGCCGACGCTGGCGCGGTTGAGCCTCGATGCTCTCGTGGTGGGCCGAATCCCGGCATGAAAGAGGATCTCATTCGAATAGATATTTCCCAGACCGGCGACAATTCCTTGATCGATGAGAAGGTCTCTGATCCGGCGCCGAGAGCTGCGCGCGAAGGAGAAGAGGTAATGGCCATCGAAGCGTGGATCGAACGGCTCCACTCCCAGATCTCGCATTTGGGGTAGAGAGTCCAGCTCCCTCAGAGGAACCGCGAGCGATAACCCGAAGCGGCGCGGATCGTGGTAGCGCAGCTCGTAGCCGCCCTCCAACTTGGCCACGATATGGTCGTGTCTCTCTCTCGGACGCCCTTGCTCTACCCAAATCAGTTTTCCCGACATCCCCAGGTGCGTGAGCCAGACACGGTCGTTGTCCAGCAGAATCAGGATATACTTGCCCCTGCGCTTGATTTCTGTGATGGCCTTTCCCTGGAGCTTGGAGGCAAAGTCCCTGCCGACGCGAGTTCTCAGGCGCGGCTGCAAAACCTTCACTTCGGTGATCCGGCGGCCCGTCACAAGCGCGCGCAGGCCGCGGCAGATCGTCTCGACTTCAGGAAGTTCCGGCATAAAACAAGCTTACTAGCCTTCAGCTTTCAGCCACCAGCTCTAAGGCCCTTGAGGACGCGCGTCAGGCGGATGAACTCATCTATACTTAATGTTTCACCGCGCCTGCGAGGGTCGATTCCTTGGGCACGGAGTAAGACATCGATCCGTTCCCGCCCGACCTTCAGCCAAGTGCCGAGATTATTCTGCAGCGTCTTCCTCCTTTGGCCGAAGGCGGCGCGCACCAGGCCCCGAAGCAGGGAGAAATCCTCTTCGGAAATAAGAGGGTGAGGATGCAGATCGATCTTAAGCACCATCGACTTCACTTTGGGACGGGGAAAAAAGGCGTCGGGAGGGACAGGGATCTTAGCAGTTATCCGGCCATGCACCTGACACCAGACTGACAAGGTTCCGTAGGATTTCGTCCCCGGAGGGCTGGCCATCCGCTCCGCAACTTCCCGCTGGACCATCACTACGAAAAATGAAAAATGGTCGCGCAGCTCGAACAGACGAAACAAGACCGGAGTCGAGATACTGTAAGGAAGGTTTGCCACCAGCTTGATTTTCCGCTCGGGCAGAATCGCTTCGAGGGGAAGCTTGAGAATATCTCCGTGGATCAGATCGAAGGCGGGATGAGAGCCCAAAGGACTGCGGCGCAGCCTCTCTACCAAAAACGGGTCCACTTCGACGGCCCAAACATGGCCCGCCTCTTCCACGAGTCGGCGCGTCAAGGAGCCCAGGCCCGGGCCGACCTCCAGGATCTCATCTTGCGGCGATAAGTCGACAAGCCGGAGGATGGACTCAAGCACGCCGTCGTGGACGAGAAAATTCTGACCCAGACTTTTTTTAGGCCTGAAGCTTGGATCCCGCAGTGCGGCACGCGCCTCCTGATAGAGAGAGACCATACGCTCTTCATCCCTTGAACCCTTGATCCCTTTAACCCTTCAACCCTTGAACTTTTTAGAGCGTGAGATCGGCGTCGGCGTTGAGGCGCAAATCATCCCTTCGGCCCCGCTTGAGCCAGTGATAGCCGGTCAGCGCGATCATCGCCCCGTTGTCGGTGCAGAGAGAGGGAGGAGGAACGTGAACTTCCATGCCCTCGGCTCGTGTCGCCTCCGTCATCCTTTGACGCAGGCGGCTGTTGGCCGCCACCCCTCCGGTGAGCACGATGCGCTTCACGCCAAGCTCCCTTGCCGCGCGCAGAGTCGGAGCGACGAGCATATCCACGACCGCCTCTTGAAAGCTCGCCGCGATGTCGGCCTTTTGGGCCTCCCACGCATCCTTCTCCCGCTCTTTGAGATAATGCCAGACGGCGGTTTTCAGTCCGCTAAAGCTGAAATCATACGAGCCTCTCTTCATGCGTGCTCGGGGAAATGAAATGGCCCTGGAATTGCCGCTCTTCGACAACTGATCGATCACCCTTCCGCCCGGGTAGCCCAGCCCCATCATCTTTGCCACCTTATCATAGGCTTCTCCGGCCGCGTCATCGCGCGTCCCTCCGAGGTATTGGTACGCGCCAAAATCGCGCACCAGGTAGAGCAGCGTATGGCCGCCGGAGGCAAGCAGCGAGAGGTAAGGAAACGAAACCTCACGATCCAGAAAAATCGCCAGCAGATGGGCCTCGAGATGGTTAACGCCGACGTAGGGAATGTCCCAACGATAAGATATTCCCTTAATCACGGAAAGGCCGACGAGCAGTGAACCCACGAGTCCAGGGCCGCGGGTGACCGCGATTCCGTCCAAGCCGCTTAAGCCGACTCCGGCTTGCGTCAGAGCGCCGTCGATAATCGGCAGGATATGGCGCACGTGCTGGCGCGAGGCGAGCTCGGGAACAACGCCACCGAACGGACTATGGACTTCGTCCTGCGAAGAGACCAGATTGGCGATGACGGTGCGACCATCGACAAGCACCGCTGCGGCTGTGTCATCGCACGAAGTCTCCACACCCAGAACTATCATGGAATCGTCCGGCCGCCGTCCTCAGCGCGAACCCGGCCGGGCCTCCCCTTGCATGCGGCTTAAGCCGTCGGCGGCGATCCGATTTCCCGGATTCAAACGCAAGGCCTGAGAATAATTTGCATCGGCGCGGTCGAGAAAGCCAAGGGCCCGGTAGTTCTCTCCCCTCAAGGCGAATACCTCTGACAACCAATAGAGATCGCTGGCGAACAGAGACTCCGCCACGTCGAGGAAATTGAGAGATTCCTGATGACGACCCAAGTAGGAATGCGCCTTGGCAAGAAAGTAATAACCATAGGGATTCGTGGAATCGATCGCGATGGTTTTTTCCAGCCGGGACAACGCCTTTGCAGGGTCACCGGATTCCAGAAGTTTTCTTCCTTCTTCGGTGAGACGAAGGGAAGCCGCGCGTTGAGGCGGGGTCGTTGGAGTGATCTTCGCAATCAGAGAGCTCTCCTCGGGCGGAGCGGCAGGCGCCGCCGGCGTGTTTGGCGGCTGCAGCGACCGTCCCGGTGGCTCCTTCGGCCTCGCCTGCGGAGCGATGCGCTTCTCTTTAAGATCTTCCTCCCGGATCGTGCCCGGCTGCTCGATGATGGATCTCGCCTGAGGCGCGGGCGGAGGGGAAGGGGGGCTTGGCGCCGGTCGTTGAGCGGAAGCAGCAGGGGGCGGCAAAGATGGACGGTAGACCGAGCGTGGCGCGCACGCTTGGGTCCAGATCGTCACGCCGAGCACGGCGAGCGCGCCGGCAACGCCATGATTCAATATCGCGTCCCAGTGCTCTCGCCAGCCTCGCTTGACATGCATAGCGCTATCTTCCTAACAGTGGCGAGATGAGCCGGGAGAAAAAATCTCCGGGCGCGGATAGGAATCCGGCTAATGGAGCTGGATGGAGAGGGCAGAAACCGGTTGGCTCTTCTCCTTCGAAGAACGCTTCTTGGATGACCTTCGGGCAGTTCGGGGTCGCCCGATATCCGGTCAACGGATCGATGTCGATCATCTTGATCCCCGCAGGCGGAGTGAAATCAGTTACCGGCATGCCGGCTGTGGCCCGCTTCATAAAATCTGTCCAGATCGGCAGCGCTGCCTGAGCCCCCGATAAGCCGAGCTTGCTCTGGTTATCAAATCCAACCCAGACGACTGCCAAGAGGTCGGGTGTATAACCCGCAAACCAGGCGTCCTTGAGATCGTTGGTGGTGCCGGTCTTTCCCGCCGCCGGTCGGTTGAAGCCCTGAAGCCTTGCCCCATACCCCGTACCACGATCCAACACGCCTTTCATCAGATGGTTTATCATGAAGGCTAGCTGAGGCGTGATCACTTTCTCCACTCGAATATCTCTTTTCTCCAAAACCCGCCCCCCTTGATCCATCACCTGCTTCACTGCCAACAGTTGCGTGCGCACCCCATTATTAGCTAACGTGGAAAACGCGCTCCCAAGCTCAAGCGGCGTAACCTCCACCCCACCCAAAACCACGGACGGCAACGCCGGAAGAGGACTCTCGACGCCAAGCCGGTAGGCGATGTCCCGGATCTTACTTATTCCGATATCCCTGGCGATGCGGACAGTAGCTGAATTGAGGGATTTCTCCAAGGCGGTCCGGAGAGTGACCGTGCCAAAATATTCATCCTTGTAATTACGCGGCGTCCACTCCTGACCTTCATACCTCCATGTGAAAGGAGAGTCATCCACCAAAGTCACCGGAGTAAATTTTTTGCCTCCTTCTTCTGAGCCGTACATAAGAGCCGCCAGGTAAGTAAAAGGCTTAAAGGTTGACCCGGGCTGGCGCCTGGCCTGGAAGATGCGATTGAACTGGGATTTCTGGTAATCCCTTCCTCCCACCATCGCCTTGACTTCTCCGGTCTGAGGCTTGATGACGACGATCGCGCCTTCGAGATGATCCTCTTCTCCGCGCTTGCGCAGATAAGCATAGGTCTCCTCCAGCCGCTTCAAGCCCTCCGCCAGCGATCTCTCCGCCATCTTCTGCAGTTGGAGGTCGAGACTCGTGAAGATCCTGAACCCCTCCGCGGTGAGGACCGCATGGGCATAGTTTTCCGCCAGCTCTCGCTTCAAGAAATCAACGTAGTAAGGAGCATCATTGGCCACCTTGACCAGCTCGCGCCGGGGAATCGCCTCCTTCAGGGCAGCGTCATACTGACGACGGGCGATTAATTTGTCCTCCAACATCTTGCCGAGCACCACGTTCCTTCGTTGCGCCGCCGCCTCAACGCTCCGATACGGAGAATAACGATTGGGGGCCTTGATCAGACCGGCCATGAGAGCCATTTCCCCGACCGTCAACTGCGAAAGCTCCTTGGAGAAATAAAACTGGGCGGCCTCCGACACGCCAAAGATTCCCTGGGCGCCCTTTTGTCCCAGGTAGATCTCGTTGAGATAGTTCTCGAGAATCTCCTCCTTGGAATACTTTCTCTCGGCGACCAGAGACATGACGGCCTCTTGAACCTTGCGCCTTAGGCTGCGCTCGTCGCTCAGGAAAAAGTTCTTCATCAACTGCTGCGTCAACGTGCTCCCGCCCTGGACGATGCCGCCGCTGCGCAGGTTCGCCCAGGAGGCGCGCAGGACGGCGACAGGATCGATGCCGCGGTGGCGGTAGAACCTCTCGTCTTCAATCGCCAAGATCGCCCGCACCAGCAGAGGGGGAACTTCAGCCAGATTCACCAGTCTTCGTTCCTCCCAGATGCGGTCATAGAGTCCGGTCACCAGCTCAGGCTCCAGTTCCAGCGAAAACAGCTCCTGCCCGCTCTCGAGGTTTTCCATTCTCGTGACCGTGGCGCCCGACAGGCCGATGCGGATCGGAAATCCCTGGAAGCTCTCCAGCGGATAGGCAAAATCGTGGAGATAAATTTCCACAGCGCCATCGCTCTTGGCGAAGCGATACTCTCCCTTGGCCGTGGGCGCGCTCCGGGTTTCCCTATAACCGAGCCGGCGGAGCTTCTCCCACAGCTCCTCCTTGCGGAGGTTCATCCCGACATAGAGCAAAGACGTGTCCGAGTAGATCTTGGAAGGAAAAATCCACTTGCGACCTTCAAACTTGGCTGTGACGACGCCCTCGAGGTATTGCACATACCAGGCGCCGAAAACCGCAGCGCTAACAATGAAGATAAAAAGAAAGAGAAAAGCAGCTTTGAGGGTCCGAGAGCGGGACTTTTTCAAACTGGAAACCCCTGCGTTTAAGTTAGCACTGAGCGCAATCCCTGTCAAAAACAACAAAAAGAGGGCCGGGTAAAACCAACCCGACCCTCTTAATCAATCTAAGGGGACCTGTTGCTGGATCTATCGAGAAGGCTTTAATGCGAGAAACAGCGTGCTTTCTCCACGCCGCACTAAGAACAGGAATCCCTTGCCTTTTTTGACGTCGGCCAAGGCCTTGCGGTAATCAGCGACCTTGCGAACCGGCTTGCGATCCACTTCCAAAACGATATCTCCCCGGCGCAGCCCGGCATCGTCCGCCGGACTTCCGGGTTCCACTGCGGCAATAACGACGCCTTCAGGCCGCTCCAGGCCCAGGCTCTCGGCGATCTGTGGAGTCACCTGCTGAACCGTCAAGCCGAGCTCTCCCTTCTCCGGGCTTGAGGCGACCACCTCTTCCTCTTTCATCTCGCCGACCGCGACCGTGAGCGTGACCTCTTTTTTATCCCGCAGAACCTTCAGGCGGACCTTTCTATCCACTGGGGTGCGGGCCACTATGATGGGAAGGTCGCTGGACTCTTTGATCTCCTTTCCGTCGAACTCGATGATGACGTCGCCGACCTTGATGCCCGCCCCTTCTGCCGGCCCGCCTTTGGTGACATCGGCCACCAGCGCGCCCTTCGGCTTATCGACTCCAAGGGATTCCGCGATCTCCGGAGTGACCTTTTGAATGAGCACGCCCAGATAGCCCCGGGTCACTTTCCCCTTACCCTTCAGTTGGGGGAGTAATTCCTTCACCAAGTTAATGGGGATCGCAAAGCCGATCCCGATGTTCGTGCCTGACCTGCTGTAGATCGCCGAGTTGATCCCCACAACCTCGCCGTGCAGATTGATCAAAGGCCCTCCAGAGTTTCCCGGGTTGATGGAGGCGTCGGTTTGGATGAAGTTGTCGTAGGGCCCGCCGATGTGCCTTCCCTTAGCGCTGACGATGCCGGAAGTTACAGTGTTGTCCAGTCCGAAGGGGTTGCCGATGGCCATGACCCATTCCCCAACCTCAAGGCGATCCGAATCTCCCAACGGGGCCACCGGAAGACTCTCCTTGGCGTTGATCTTGATCACGGCGACATCCGTTTTTGCGTCCCGGCCAATGACCTTGGCCTCAAATTCTCTTTCGTCCGCCAGCTTCACCAGAATTTTCTGGGCGTTCTCCACCACATGGTTGTTGGTAAGAATAGAGCCGTCTCGATCGATGATGAAGCCCGACCCGAGACTCTTCTGCCGAAACGGACCGCGAGGACCCGGACCGCCGAAGAACCTTCTCCAAAAATCACCGAAGGGGTCCTCTTCGCCAAAAGGATTCTCGAAGCCCTGGCCCCCTTGGCTGACTTGAGTCGTAGAGACGTTCACCACGACAGGCTTCAGTCTCTTCGCCAGGTTGACAAAGTCAGGCAATCCCTGCGGCGCGACCGTCGGCTGGGCCTCTGGACTCGCGGTGCCTCCCCATAAACTAACGAGCCGCGCCCCAGCGAACCAATCACTCACTCCCAGGCCGGCCAACAAGGAGACCAACGCCACAATGAGCAGCCCCCGCACCCCTACTTGCCTGTTCCAAATCCCCTTATCTTCCATCAGAAACTCCTATTTCTTCTTCACCGCTTCTACGTATCTCATGCGCAGATCATAGAGGACGTCCTCCATGATCTGCTCTTCTCCGCGATCAAGATTCCCGCGGGTTTTCTCCCGCAACACGCCGATGATATCGATCATCTGCTTGGCCACCGCAAAATCGCTCTCGACCTTCCCGGTTAAAGGATTCGGGATCTCCCCGAGATGCATCAGGGCTTGCGTGCTCAGACTAATGACAAAAGTCGAGAAGTTAATCTCAGGCAGCGGCTCGCCAGATTCCTTTTGCCCTTCGCCAACTCCCTCGCTCGGCTCTTTTTCTGCTGCCTCCGAGGATGGCTCCACCTTTTCGGCGGCCTCGCGCGGCTCCCCGGTCTGGGACGAGAACCTGCGCCGGTCTTCCACCTTAAAGCCTCTGCCTTCTGCTTTTTCTCCCGCTTCAGCCATCGAGCCTCCCGGCGCCAAGTTCAGAGAGAAAAGAAATAGCCGAAACGTTGCTGCCCGCGCGGATGGCGGCCCAAGCCATTTTTGCCAAAAAGATCCTCAACGAGTCATGGCGCGGAGCCGCGCAATCCTTTCCTCGATCGGCGGGTGGGTGCTGAAGAGAGTGAGGAACGATCCGCCCGAAAGAGGATTCACGATAAACATGTGGGCAGTCTCGGGGCGCGCTTCCATCGGGATCATCTCGCTCCCACGGGCCAGCTTTTCTAAGGCTGAGGCCAGACCAAGGGGATTCCCCACAGTCTTCGCCCCGCTGGCGTCAGCGAGAAATTCTCTCGAGCGGGAGATGGCCATCTGAATAATGACCGCCGCTATGGGGGCGAGTATCGACATCAAGATCAGCCCCAGAGCTCCGCCACCGCCTTCCTCGTCCCGCTCCCGCCCCATGCCGAAAAATGCCGCCCAGCGGGCCATGCTGGCAAGCATCATAATGACCCCCGCAAGCGCGGCAGCAAGGCTGCCGATCAGGATATCGCGATTTTTAACGTGGGAAAGTTCGTGACCGAGCACCCCCTCCAACTCCTCCCGATTCATGATCTGCAGGATTCCTTCTGTGACTGCGACGACTGCATGTTCAGGATTCCTTCCGGTCGCGAAGGCGTTCGGAGACTGGGAAGGAATGACATAAAGCCGAGGCATCGGGAGCTGAGTGCGCAGGGCGAGATCGCGAACGATCTGGTGCAGTTCAGGGGCCTCGTCTGCGCCCACTTCCCGCGCCTGATACATGGCGAGAACAATCTTGTCCGAAAACCAGTAGCTTCCGAAATTCATCAGCAGGGAGAAGACAAACGCGATCACCAGGCCTTGTGATCCGCCGAAGAGTTGCCCAATGGCGAGGATGATCCCCGTCAACAGACCCAAAAGGAGCGCCGTCTTTAGGGAGTTCGTCATCTTTGATCCTCCTTTACCGACCAACTCCGCTGCATCAAATTTGTCTGCACTGGATTCAACTTTAATGCCTGCCTACCCCCTTGTCAAGGAGGTTGCCGCGCGGGAACTCACCTTCTCCGCGCGCGAGTAAACGTTGCAGCAAACCGATCATCGCTGCTGGTCTCAGCGTGGTTAAACATCTGCGGTGCGGGCAACTCTTCATCACCCAACGGGCGCAGGGAGAGCACTCGACGTTCTGGCTGACGACTGTCACCCGCTTGCCCCGTGGCGCCCATTGCGCTCGATCCGTTGGGCCAAAGAGCGCAACCGCCTCAACTCCGACCGCAGCCGCCAAATGGGTCAGCCCGCTGTCATTACCCAGATAGAGGTCACACAGGGACAGCAGGGCAGCGACTTTTGCCAGATCCAGGTTGCGCGCGACGATCGCGCTGCCCCAGTTGTAACCATTCCCCAACCACTCACCTTCGGCTGGCCCAAGGATAATCAAGCTCCCACCTCCCGCGGCTTCCTCCCACCATCTCTGCACCTGGCGGAAAAACTCAACGGGCCAATTTTTCTCTCTGGCCCCGCTGCCCGGAGCCAGGGCGAGAATTCTTTTCTTTTCGAAGCCGATTTCACTTAAGTAGCGCCGGCCCCAAGCCAAAGCATCGGCTCTTAATGGAACAGTTGGAAATGTTTCTCCCGATGGCCGCTCCGTCACACAGTTGAGATAGTAATCCGAGATATGGACTTGCGAATCGGGCGGCCGGAAAGGAAACAGCTTCACTCTGCCGCCGGCGAGAAGCTTGAGATGTGTCGCGAACTCCCGTTGACCGCTCCCCATCCAGGAATAAATCGACTCGTAGGGATCGAAGAATCGTCTGAGATTTTCCTCCCGCTCAGCGCCTGGAACAAAGAGACGAGTGATCTCGTAGCGCTCAATGGAACGGACTTGAACAGCCGGAGAAACCAAACCCGCATACTCCGAGCGAGCAAGAAGATCCACGCTTCGATCCCGTGCCAGATTTTCAAGCGCCGGAAGAAAACAGATAAAATCTCCCAGAGCTCCGGGGAAAAAAACCAGAGTTCTTTCCAAGCTAGCCTTCGCTCTCGACCGTGAAAAAGAATTTGAATTGACTTTCCACTGGCGAGAATATAGCATACGCCACAGTTCAGTCGAACCTTCGCGCGTAACAGAAGAAGAGCACGAGCTGTGGCAAGCTTAAACGGCGCCCGATCGATTCTCGACCTCATCGGCTCCACCCCGGTTGTCAAATTAAGAATCCTCCCTGGCAAAAACGACGCCGAGGTTTGGGCGAAGCTGGAATCCTTCAATCCGGGGGGCTCGGTAAAGGACCGGATCTGCCTCAGCATGATCGAGGCGGCGGAGCGTGAACAGAGGCTCAAGCCCGGCGCCACGATCGTGGAACCGACGAGCGGCAATACCGGCATTGGGCTTGCTCTCGTGGCCGCGGTCAAAGGATACCGTCTGATCCTCACCATGCCCGACACGATGAGCGAAGAGAGACGCAGCCTGCTGGCGGCGTATGGCGCGAGAATTATTCTGACCCCGGACACCAAAGGAATGGGCGGCGCGATCCGTAAGGCCGAGGAGCTGCTCCTTGAACATACGGACTATTTCATGCCGCAGCAATTCAACAATCCGGCGAATCCGGAAGCCCATCGGCGCACCACGGCGGTTGAGCTGCTCAAGCAATTTAAACAGATCGACGCCTTTGTGACGGGAGTCGGGACTGGCGGGACTATAACCGGAGTCGGCGAGGTCCTCAAAGACAGCATGAAGGATGTTAGGATCTGCGCAGTGGAGCCCGCCGCTTCTCCGGTAATCTCGGGGGGAGAGCCCGGCTACCACAAGATTCAAGGAATCGGAGCAGGTTTCATCCCAGCCGTTTTAAACCGCCAAATCATAGACGAGATCGTCGCGGTCAGCGACGAGGACGCTGCTCGGTGCACGCGCAGACTGGCGCTGGAGGAAGGCATCCTGGTAGGGATCTCTTCCGGAGCCGCCTGCTGCGCCGCGCTTAAGATCGCAAGGAGCCTGGGCAAAGGGCACGTCGTGGTCGCCGTGTTCGCGGACAAAGGCGAGCATTATCTCAGCACAGACATTTTCAGCGAGCGGCAGTGGACGCAAAATTCGAAGGACTGAAAGAGATCTTGAGAGGCGCGGATGGGCTCCTGGTGGCCTTCTCCGGCGGCGTCGATTCAACTTTTCTCCTCAAAACCGCTCATATGGTATTGGGAGATCGCGCGGTCGGCGTCACCGCCTCGTCTCCTACCGCTCCTCCCGGAGAGCTGGAAGCCGCGCGCGCGCTGGCCGGCCTCATAGGATGCCGACATATCACCATCGATTCGCACGAGTTGGACAACCCGTCCTTCGTCCAGAACCCTGTCAATCGGTGTTACTTTTGCAAGGACGAGCTCTATCGCATCTGCTGTTGGCAGGCTGACCAGCTAGGGCTTTCCACCGTCGTTGACGGAACCAACCTCGACGATCTCAAAGACCACCGCCCCGGACTCAAAGCAGCCAAGGAATGGCGCATCCGTCATCCGCTGGTAGAAGCGCGCATGACCAAAGAGGAGATCCGCCGCTACAGCCGCGATCTCGAGCTTCCCTCCTGGGACAAACCCGCTATCGCCTGTCTCTCTTCCCGTTTCCCTTACGGCACTGAGATCAACGTGGAGAGGCTGCAGAAGATAGCGGCCTGTGAAAGAGCGCTCCAGGAGCTTCACTTCCGGGAATTTCGTGTGCGCTACCACGGGGAGGTGGCGCGGATCGAGGTCGCGACTGAAGAAATCGACCGGCTCCTTGATAGAGAGACCCGGGAGGCCATCGTCGAGAGATTCAAGGAAATCGGCTTTACCTTCGTGAGCCTCGATCTTCAAGGCTACCGCACCGGCAGCATGAACGAGTCTCTGAGAAACAAGATCGCTTAGAGAACCAGCCGTTCGCGGATCAGCGCTTCAGCGAGCAAGAGATCTTCGGGCGTCGTAATCTTGATGTTGCTCCGGTCGCCTTCCAGAACGCTGACGCTCTTTCCCAGACGCTCCACGAGCATCGCGTCATCGGTCGCTTCTATCCCCTCTCGCTCTGCCTGAGCGTATGCTTCGCGGAGGATCTCGACCCGGAATGCCTGGGGCGTCTGAATCTCCCATAGGGAATCTCTTGGCGGAGTGGATTCAATGCGCCGCGACGGCGAGACGGCCTTGATGGTGTCCCTTACCGGCACCCCTACGACGACCGCGCCCTCTTTGAGCGCAGCCTCGACGCACCGGTCAATGAGAGCGGGCGCAACCAAGGGACGCGCCCCATCATGAACGACAACGACCTGGCAGTCTCTATCCAGCCGCTTTAGTCCCTGCATTACGGAGTCCTGGCGCCTGCGGCCTCCGGGCTGGAGGAGCCACTCCAGACCGCTCAGCTCACGATCCGATCTGATGAGCTGCTCAAGCTTTGGCTGCTCTTTTTCCGCTGCGACCAAGATCACTCTGCGCGCCTGAGACGCGGCGAACCGACTGAGCGTGCGGAGAATCAGCGGGCGACCGGCAAGAGACAGAAAGGGTTTGGGGAGATTGCGGCCCATTCTTCTTCCTTCACCGGCCGCGACAATCACTGCGTTGACGAGCATGTCAGTCCTCAGGAAAAAAACAAAGGGCCGAGGGATCCCCCCCTCGGCCCTTGCGAACCCGTTCTGCGGATGCGAAGTTAGTGAGCGAAAATATGACGGAGCTCCTCCATGATTTTGTCCTCGGAGTGCGAACGGGCAATCGAGAGCTCTTTGACCAAGAGGTTTTTCGCGGTATCAAGCATCTTGCGCTCGCCGAAGGACAATTCCTTGTCCCCCTTCAAAACAAAGAGATCACGCATCACCTTGGCGATCTCCAGGATGGAGCCGGTTTTTATCTTCTCTGTATACTCGCGATAGCGGCGGTTCCACGTCTGCTGGTCTGCCTCCACCTTTTTCTGGCGCAAGACTTTGTAGACCTGAGAGACCATGTTCCTGTCGATGACTTTTCTCAGCCCAACCGATTCCACATTGTCGACCGGGATCATAATCTTCATGTCGCTATCGAGAATGCGCAGCATGTAAAATCTCTTTTCCGTCCCCGAGATGGCCTGGGTCCGGATCGCTTCTATCTGTCCCACGCCATGAGCGGGATATACCACTTTCTCGCCGATCTTAAACATAGCGCCCTCCTAGAAAGACTAGATTGCCGCACATCCGACGCTCTCGAGGGTTAAGAATCGTGTAGCTAGGAGCCGCGGAGGAGTGATGAGTATTTAGCGAGAGCGGCGGGAAAAGTCGGCGGGCGAGCATCAACGGTTCACATGTTAGCTCTAGCGCAACCACAATCCGTCCTACCCTGCGGAGAATGTGCAAAAAAATTAGCGGTCCCAGACTTCAGACCGCTAACTAACATATATCCACCATACACCAGCTGCGCCGCCGCCGTCAAGGGCACCAAGGGAAAAAACGATTCCTTAAATAATTCGGCAGGTTACTTAGAACACATCGGACGATCGATGATATTTTAGTTTGACCCTTCCGGAGGAGAGGCCGCCCTTATCCTTCGAGGTCCAGCGCCATCACAAGGGCGTCCTCACCGTCGTCTGAATAGTAGCCCTTGCGCAGACCTTTAGCCACAAAGCCGAGGGACTGATAAAGCTTCTGCGCTGCCTCGTTGGACTTTCTTACCTCGAGGGTTACCCCGCCTACGCCCTGGCGCCTCGCTTCATCGATCACCGCCTGTAGAAGCGCCTTCCCGATCCCCTGACGCCGGTAGGCCGGACGCACAGCTAGGTTGTGAACATCGACCTCACGGGGCAGCAGCCAGTAAATGACGTATCCGACCGTCTTTTCGCCCACGAGCGCGAGCAGCGAATGAGCGCAAGTGACTTTTAGTTCCTGAATAAAAAAACTCGCGCTCCAGGGATAGGCAAAGGAGGCGCGCTCGATTTCCATGACGTCTCCTAAATCCGATGAGCCCATCGGCTTAAACCGGAGTCCGGTCACAGAAACGGAAAAGCCACAGGGCTCCGTGTCTTCCCGTGGCCTCTCAATGAGTCGTTCCATCTCCAACTTATTCTTACAGATGCCGACTGTCCCGGCCAGCGCGACTTTGCTGTTTGAAAAGCAGAACTTCCAAAAGCTTGTTGGCGAAGCGATGGGAAAATCCTTCAACCCTTTCCTGCAGCGGGACCACCGTGGCAAATTCAGGCGGAAAGGCGCCGACGCTGCTGGAAATCTTTCTGATCCTTTCGTCCGCAAGTCTCCCTTTGACGATGAAGTGACCATCCTTCAAAACCAGATCGTAGTCATAATCCGGCATTTCGTCGGGAAGCTCGGATCTCACTGGAAGACCGATGTCTGGAACCTTGGTCGGAAATTCCATCCGCAGAAAATAGGCGCCTCCCCAGTCCGCAAGCGTGTAAGCGTTCCCGTAGCGTCTCTCGCGCTCTAACTTCTCGACGAATCCTTTCGCGTAAAATCCGTCGACTGGAATCGGCAGGCTCCGAACCATCCCGGCCTGCCGGTCGATCAGAGGACGAACCAAGTAGGACAGCGGAACTCCATAGACGGCGGCCCTGAACACGAGTTCGTCTGCCGCTTTGGCATGGAAGACTCCTTCCCTCAGGCGGCAGGCGGCCTCGATAAATCCGAACATGACGCCGACGAGGAGGTAGCCATTGATCTTTTGGCTGAAGAGAAGATCGGTCCCTGCCAGCGCCGCGCCGACAAACATGAGAACCAGTGGATAGATCACCATGTTCACCAGTATGTTGAGGGCCGTCGCCCCGGACGTACTGAACGCGCCGGCTTTGCCGACCGCCCTCTCCAAATCAATCTTGACCGGGTGCGGCAACGCGCCCAGGACAGGCTGCAACAGAAAGGCCGCCAACCGCGGCAGCGTTCTCGTGAGCGAACCTTCCTTTTTAAACCGGAGCAAGACCTCGTTGAAGCCTTCCGGGAGCTCGCCAGGAAAACGCTTCTCAGGCTTAGCAACTTTAGGAGATTGAGGCGCGGGCTGCAGCGGGGCTGGCCCCGCCTGCGGCTTGGGCGCCGACGGTGAAGGCGCCGCCGGCTTCGCTCTCTCCGGAGCCTTCGGTTGCGCTGCAATCGGCTGGGCAGACTGCTCCGCTGCCCCCGATGCCGGTTTTCCAGCGTCCTTGCGGAAGCGAGATTCAAAATTTTCTCCAATGGCAACATCTTTATGGAGCTCTCTCGCCCGCGCAATCAAAACCTCCTCGCCCTCAATGTTGTTGGGGTCGGTCACGCAGCAGTCCACCGGACATACCGCGGCGCAGGCCTCATAGTCGTGGAAGCCGACGCACTCGGTGCACAAGAGGGGATCGATGACGTAGATTTCCTCGCCCTGACTGATGGCATTGTTGGGGCACTCCGGCTCGCACGCCCCGCAATTGATGCACTCGCTGGTGATCATCGTCGCCATTGCAGATAACTCCCGGTTCTCTCTTGACAAATTACTTGTTTCGCGCCGCGTTGTCAATAATTTCGCCCAAAGCTTGAAAGGAAAGGAAAATCTATGTTACACGTGAAGTAAAGGCGGCGTACCCAAGTGGTTAAGGGAGAGGTCTGCAAAACCTCGATGCAGCGGTTCGAATCCGCTCGCCGCCTCCATTTTCCGCCGCCCGCTACCCGCCTCGGGCTAAGCAGTTCTATTCTACAACGGATGCGTGAAACGACGAACCAAGCGCGCTAAGAGCGCGCGCCAGCCCCACGCGTGGAAACCTTTCTGCAATATTTTGTTGAATATCGCCTCCTGGTGATCTTCTTCGGGACCTTCATCGAAGGCGAAGTGGTCCTGATCGCCGGCGGATTCCTCGTTTACGAGGGTCACCTGAGCTTTCCGGTCCTGCTCTCCGTCGCCACGGCTGCGGCCGTCGTTGGAGACAACTTATTTTTCTGGCTTGGCCGAAGCCACCGAGCCGGCGCGAAACATCCCTGGGCGGCGCGCCTCGTCAACTTCGTTGGAGAACACCGGCTATTCAAAGGAGAACAGTTTCTGCGCCGCCACGGCGGAAAATCGGTTTTCTTCGTGCGTTTCCTCTACGGCCTGCGCTTCGCAGGGGCGATGACCGCGGGATACCTGGGCATGGGCTTCGGCCGCTTTTTTGCGTTCAACCTGATCGGCTGTGTAAGCTGGGCGCTGTTGATAGGCGGAAGCGGCTACCTGTTCGGTCGCAGTCTCGAAGCGATAAGCAAAGGCATCCGACTGGCCGAGATCGCGTCGCTCCTCGTGGTCGGAGGTCTTGTCGGTATTTACCTTGTCGACAGGTGGAGGAGAAAAAAAGCTATCGGAGAGTCCTGCTGATCTTTACGGCTCGATCCCCAAAAGGCGGTCGAGCTCCCCTGCGGCATCAAGCTCGCTCAACTCGTCGAATCCGCCCACAGACGTTCCATCGACAAAAATCTGCGGGACAGTTCTGCGGCCCGATAGCCGCCGCACTTCGTCCTGAAGGAGTGGATCACGGCTGACGTCGATCTCTTCGAAATCGACCTGCTTGGAGCGGAGCAGGGCCTTGGCCCGGGTGCAGAAAGGGCAATAGTCGGTGGTATAAATGACAACCTTGGGCACGGAACAAATTACCTTGCCGCCATTTCCTGGAAATGAGCCCGCAGTTTTTCTGCCAGTGGGTCGCAGGCTATTCCTTCAAGAGTTTCTTTATAGCAGCGCCTAATTCGCGATGGGTAAAAGGTTTGGCGATGTAATCGTCACAGCCTCCCTGAAGGCACTTTTCCCGGTCACCTGGCAAGGCCCGCGCGGTCGCGGCCACGACGGGAATCGATTGCGTCTGGGAGTTTTTGCGGATCAGAGAAGCCGCCTCCAGCCCGTTCATCTTGGGCAGAGAGATGTCCATGATGATCAGATCCGGCAGCTGGGACGAAGCCATCTCCACAGCCTTCTTGCCGTCGTCGGCAACGATGGAGTCATAGCCCAGGAACTCAAGCTCCTTCTGGATAACATAAATGGTGGCCGGGTTATCTTCCACCAAGAGAATTCTCTTTTTCATCCACAACCCATTTTTTTTTATTATACCACAACACCCTTCCAAACTGCTATGGTTCTTCGCCTGGTAAGCCGTCCCTAAGTTGACAGAGCAGCGCGTTGTCGGATACTCTCCGTCCCAAACCTGATCATCTTCACGTTCGAGCGAGGGAGCCTCTGTAGTATGAAAATCGGAGTGATCGGCTATGGCTACTGGGGCCCGAACCTGGTCAGAAACTTTGCCGAGCTTGAGGATACCGAAATCAAGTGGTGCGCGGACCAGCGGGCCGAGCGCCGCGCCCGGGTCAAGAAGCGGCACCCATCTATCAACGTCACCGAAAGCGCCGAGGAAATTCTCGGCGATTCTGAAGTAGACGCCGTGGTGATTGCGACGCCTGTCTCGACTCACTATCCTCTTGCGAAGCGGGCGCTAGAGAGAGGCAAGCATGTGCTCGTCGAGAAGCCGATGACGCGCACGGTGGCGGAGGGCCAGGAGCTGCTCGCTTTGGCGCAAGAGAAGGGACTCATTCTGATGGTGGACCACACCTTCATCTACACCGGCGCCGTGCGCAAGATGAAGGAGATCCTCGAAGTCGGAGAGCTGGGAGAGCTGCACTACCTCGACTCGGTGCGGGTGAATCTGGGCCAATTTCAACACGACATCGACGTGCTATGGGATCTTGCGCCTCACGATCTCGCGATCCTCACCTATTTGATCCACGAGCCGCCGCAGTATGTCTCGGCGACGGGCGCCGACCATACGGGGAGCGGCTTTGCTGATGTGGCCTACATGACCGTTTACTTCGCGAACAACTTCATCGCCCACTTCCACGTGAACTGGCTATCTCCGGTAAAGATCCGCCAGATGCTCATCGGCGGCAGCCGCCGCATGCTCGTCTACAACGACATGGAGCCGAGCGAAAAGGTGCGCGTTTACGACCGCGGCATCCGCGTAACCACTGAGGAGAGCATCTACAGAACTTTGATAGACTACCGGATGGGCGACATGTGGGCCCCCAAGTTGGACAACCGCGAGGCGCTCTCGGTGGAGTGCGAGCATTTCGTCGAGTGCGTCCGCTTCAACAAGATCCCCCAGTCGAATGCTGCTGCCGGCCTGAGCGTCGTCCGGTTATTGGAGGCCGCCGGCAAATCGCTGGCTGCGGGCGGGGACAGAATAAAGGTATGAGGTCTGCGAGGAAGTCTCGGCTCGACGTTCCCGAATTCTCGCGGATCGCGCCCGACGTCAGGCTAGGCAAAGGCGTCAAGATCTTCGCCTTCGTCAATCTTTACGGATGCGAGATCGGCGACGCAAGCAAGATCGGAACTTTCGTCGAAATCCAGAAGAACGCGAAGGTCGGCAAGCGCTGCAAGATCTCGACCCACGCCTTTATCTGCGAGGGCGTAACGATCGAGGACGAGTGCTTTATCGGGCACCACGTCGTTTTCATCAACGACCGCATTCCCGCCTCGGTCAATTCCACCGGCAGGCTGCAGACGAACGCCGACTGGAAGGTCGTGGAGACGCGGGTGTGCCGGCGCGCGTCCATCGGCAGCGGCGCGGTGATCCTTTGTGGGGTGACGATCGGCGAGGGGGCCCTGGTCGGGGCCGGCAGCGTGGTCACCAAGGATGTGCCGCCATACACAGTCGTGGCCGGCAACCCGGCGAGG
>JAHFAP010000171.1 GCA_023250495.1 Deltaproteobacteria bacterium
ACATGGCCATCGTCAGCGAGAATTATGCCCTCATGGGCAGATTTTACGAGGCGGCATTTCGCCTGAGGACATCCGCAAGGGCCAGACCCGAAAGCGCCGTCGTCGTCGGCGACGGCTACGTCGGCATGAACATCAACCCGCGCCGGGCCGGCAGGCAGGCGGGCTTCGACCACTTCGGCTTCGAGGTGGAAGATGTCGAGACGGTCTTTGCGCGGATGAAGGCGAAGTACCCGTCCATCAACGTGCTGAAAAGGCCCAGCAACAGACCGTTCGCGGGATTGAGCACGCATGATCCCGCGGGAAATGTCTTCGACCTGTCGCAGAGAGGAATGGAAAATAGACGAGACGTGTACGAAGACGGGGACTGGAAACAGGAGCGCACCATCAGCCATTTCGGTCTAAGGACGGTAATCCCGGAGACCGTCGCTCAGTTTTACGTGGATGTCTTCGAGCTGCGCGCGCTGGAAAGGCCGGCGGGCGATGCCAATTTTTACCTATCGGACGGCAGGGTAACTCTCATGGTCATGCCGTGGAACATCAACGACTATCTGGGATCGGGCATCGAGCGGCCCGCGCTGGATCATATCGGCTTCAAGGTTGAAAGCGTCGAGGCATTCAAGAAGGACCTCCAGGCATTAGTGGAGCGGAATCCGTCGCTTTCTCCCAGCCCCGTCGGGTCCGGGCCCGAAGGCGAAGCCAGGCTCAAACTGTTTTCAAAGTGTCCCTTTGGAAAGCATCAGCTCGCCGATCCCGATGGAGTGTTGATCGATATCTCGGACGCGTAGCTTTGTCTGCGAGGATGGACATCTCCTCTGGATTGAGGTACGAAGATGTAATGAAACTCGCAGGAGGAGCAAATGGACATTGCAACTCTGATATGGGCCAATACCCTCGTCATCATGGCCGCAGTGATTGTCGGGTTGATCGTAGGGTTATACGAAGGCAGAAAGATTGCCGAGGCCCTAGCTCGCGTCTCCGAGACGGCATCTCGCAATGAACCCTTAACTCTGGCTGTCCTTGATCGGCTTACCCCGTAGCCCAGCGGGAGGGCTTCGGGCTAACCTAAATTTTTTTCCAACATCCTGCAATCTTTGTAAGACGTGTCATGTTGGCTGAGAGATTCGTTCAAGTCGATGGACTCAAGACCCGCTACCTCGAAGAGGGAACGGGGCGCGAGGTCATTCTGCTCCACGGAGCCTCCTTGGGATCCTCCGCTGATGTCTGGGAGCGCAATCTCGCTCCGCTGGCGAGCCATAGCCTGAGAGCCATCGCCTTCGACCAGCCGGGATTCGGCCTGACCGACAACCCGAAGGACTATTCCGTCGCCTACCGCCGCCGCTTCATCATACAGTTTATGGACGCGATGGGAATCAAGAAGGCCAGCCTTGTGGGCCACTCCCAGGCAGGAGCGATGGCAGTGGGCCTCGCCTTCGATCACACCGATCGGATCTCCAAGGTCGTCGCGCTCGCAACCGGCAGCCTGCTGCCGCCTTTGCCCGCAGCCGGGAAGCAGGGGCCGGGCGAAGGAGAAGAAGGAGGGAGCTCAGAGCCGACCGTCGAGAATACCCGAGCGCTGCTGGAGCACAATCTTTTCAACCACTCGCTGATCACTCCCGAAGCTTTGGAGAAGCGCCACCGCATGAGCGTCGGCAAGAACTTTCAGGCCTTTCAAGAGAGGAGCAAGGCGCCGAGAGGCGGCGGCAAAGAGACGGTTCCCGTGTGGGAGCGGCTGCCTCAGCTCCCTGTCCCTCTGCTCATGATCTATGGTAAGCAGGACCGGGGTTCGGCCGCCGCCAGAGCCGCCTTGCTCAAAGAACGCTTCCCCGCTCTTAACATGCATCTGCTCGACCGCTGCAAGCATCTGGCGCAGTGGGACGCCGCTGCCGAGTTCGAGAAGCTCAGCGCCGACTTTTTTTCCTCTTAGAATCGCGCTCCCTGACAATTCTCACGCCGCGAACTTCGCCGTCGCGGTCATGGCAAGCCTGCCGTCACCATCCAGCGCCCAGAGCGCGGCCTCGCGCCCGTCGGCCGCCGGGTTCCCGGCTATCGTGAAGCTGCCGGTATCGTAAATCTGGCGAAAGCTTTTGAAATCGAACGAGGCCAGCCGGCGCGCCGGCAGCTCCTTGCGGCACATCTCGATCATCAGCTGTGAGATGAGCGAGCTCTGCACCACCAAACCCGGCAGCTTTTCCACCTTGGTGACGTAGTCGCGGTCGTAGTGGATCCGGTGGCTGTTGAACCGGATCGCCGAGAAGCGGAAGAGCAAAGGCGGATTGGGCTCGAACACCTGTCGCCAGGCCGCCTGAGCGGGAGCCGGGGGCGGAGTCGAGGACGCGGCCTCGGCCCTCTTCTCGCTGACCATGACCATATCGCGCTCTTCCACGACGCCGAGGCCGCGGCTGCTCGAAATGCTGTGCCGCTCGACGACGGTCGCCATGGCTCCGTTCGGCCCGTCGTCGATTCGAATATCGGCTATCTCGGTGACCCGCGTGATCTCGTCGCCGATCCGGCGGCGCGGCAAAGGAATGGGCGGCACGATGCCGCCGCCGGAGGCCTGACCGTCCAGGCGCATTTGAGAAGGCCGGTGTGACGCCGGGAAAAACGCGCCGTACCATCCGGGCGGAATCGGCGCGCCCTTGTCCATCGGCGGATTTTCCTGTCCCAACGCGGCGGCGAATTTCAACATCGCCGAGGCCGTAACCACGTCCGTGGCCGTCTCCTTTTTGCCGATATAGCTTTTAAAACTCTCCAATGACTCAGCCATGGCAGCAACCTCCGTTCAGCAGTCTATGTCGCCGAGCCTAGTCCGCCACGGTTCGCCGTGTCAAGCCGATCCCGTTTTCCTCTCCCACGGCGACGACGAGTCAATCACGCTTTGCCGGTCTTAGGGATGAACTTCAGCGCGACGCCGTTGTTGCACCAGCGTTGGCGCGTCGGCGGCGGGCCGTCGTCGAAGACGTGGCCATGGTGGCCGCCGCAGCGGATGCAGTGGTATTCGGTGCGCGGCAGAACCAATTTGTAATCCGTGCTGGTTCCGAATGCGCCGGGAATTGTGGTGAAAAAACTCGGCCAGCCCGTGCCGCTCTCATATTTCATTGCAGAGGTAAAAAGCGGCAGGTTGCAGCCGGCGCAGACGAAAACACCCGGACGCTTTTCACTGTTCAAAATACTCGTGCCCGGATACTCGGTGCCCTCCTCGCGCAGGATCTCGAATTGCTCCGGGCTCAACCGCTTGCGCCATTCGTCTTTCGAGAGCTTCAGCGGCTCAGAAGGCAGAGGAACCTTTACGCCTTCGGCGAGCAGCGCCTTCCAGTTTTTCTGTAGCTCTTGGATGTCTTTCATCGACGCCGCCTGCGCGGCATATGCAAAATCCTTGAATGCAGCCCAAACCCCTGCCGCAAGCAAACCCTGTAATAATTCACGTCGGGTCATAGGGATAGAGCTAGTTTACTTGTGGATGGAGGTCAACAGGGAAAAGAAGGGAACTGACCAATCAAAGAGAATAAATCTAATGCCAAACCTTATACTCAAATGGCTCGCCCTCAGTCTCGTGTTTCAATTACTGGCGGCGGATTAGACGCTGGGCTCTGGTTTGTATTCTCTTTTTCGAATTGGATTCGACGCGCAGCTTTCTTGAAAATATGCCGGTACAATCTCGCATAAAAGAAATGGAACTCATCGTGGAGAGCGTCTATATATCTATTGAGCGTCTTAGGATCTTTGCGAAACTTCACGTTTTTTGTTTTTAAGTGCCACATTGTATCAGGATTGCCACCGTTGTGAATAATACAATGTCTCGTCTGAAATATTTTCCAGAGAAGCTCTTCCTTTTTGGTATTCTCGAATATTTCGAACTCCAGCGCCTCTCGAAATAACTTCTTACCATTATCAAAAATCTTAAACGCCTGTCCTTCACGGTCTAAGAAGATGTCGCCGGCTTTTCCTAGGGGATCGTATTCATATCTAGCCATTTCTTTAACGGGAGTGGATAGTGTACTCACATATCGCTGCGCATACAGCGGGATGTTGTTCAAGCTCCAACAGAAGCAGTCTTTCACGTAGCATTCATAGGCAGTGCACATTGCTACGAGAGCGTGGTCTAGAATTGAAACGCTTCTTGAATCTCGCGTGACCTCATCAAGAATTGTGATTATGTGCACGGATTCCCAGAGCACCTTAAATATGCGGGACTGGTCGCGGTGTATGCCCTTCGGAGGATTATTAAGTATGCGCTGATACATTTTGTACGCTAGCCTGAAAGATTTTGAGCCTCTTTCATAGTAAAACGATTGTTTCAGTTCGGGCCTAGCTTTTAGAAGCGGGGCAATTAAGTGCAATTCCCTTAACAAAATCCGCTTGTAATCTTTTACTGTCCGGCTAACCTTATCGGTTACCCACAAGCGTCGTAATTCTCGGCCTCGCTCAAGATATCGATGACTCAGCTCAAATAGTTCATCAAAATTCTTCTGCGGGCTCACAGCGCGTTTTGCCCGAGCGCTATTCGGGATTTCGTTTTTAGTACGGACTACCGGGTCAGGCATGCCTAATTGACCTTCTCATCGTATTCCCAAAACCCAAAAGCCTAGCTGAAGAAATCGATTCCGGGCGATGATGCAGAATCAGAGATGTGACCGGATCGGGTGACCCAGCCGAAGTTAGTTGCGCGTAAAATAGGCCAAATTTACAGGAAAGGCAACAGGCAATAAACGGCAAAGGAAACCGTGATCGTGCTCGTGGTCGGGCACGAAATCCGAGCCGAAATGTGAGCCAGGCAATTGAGGGAAGAAAAGGTGTCGGGAACCTTAACCGGTTAACTTCAGGCGCTGAGCTCCATCTCTTCGATGCGAGAGCGGATGGGCTGAATCCTTTTAATCTTCACGTACACAATCGGCTGTCCTTTTTCAGCCTGCCGCTTTGCTCCTTCTTGACTCCACCGATTGAATTCTTCGTCTCCTTCAACCAACATGGCCACCAGCGCATTGTCTGGAATCCGTTCGGCGAAGTCCGGGTGCTCCCGGACATAACGGTCAAACTCAGTGACCAGCTCGGCATTCTTCTGTTCAAAAACATTCATGGAAAATCTCCTCGTAGAAAGCGTTCCTGGTAAATATCCCAATTACCGTTAATGTCCTTGTCCGCGAGGTCCAGCGAATCCGTGTAGCTTAACGGTATTTCTTCCTTATCACGATCGCCCTTGAGATTATAGCGATCACGATGAGCAAAGTTGTGAGCGCAATCATAACGAATCACCGGTTTCCAAACTCCCTCTTCCACCTCTACTTCCAGCTGCACCATAAAGGTGACCACCTGGCCTTTGTCAGTGTTGTGATAATGCCGCTTTCGTGCGCGTCCTCCGAGATGAATGAGATATTCCTTTTCAGCCAAGAGCTATCGCTTTCTTGGTGTCGCTTTTATTCGATTATACCCTGCCCCTTTCTGGGGCTCAATCCGGGGGCTCAGGTCTGTCGATTGTTAATTTCGTAAACTTCCAACCTGTAAGCTTCTCGCAAACAGAAAACCCGGCTATGAGAACCAATCCGGGCCATGATGTGGAAACCAAAGATGTGACCGGATCGGGTGACCCAGCCGAAGTTAGTTGCGCGTAAAATAGGGCACCCATTAGAAGGCTGGGGTCAAGAGGCACACCCCTCCGTTGATCTTTTTCTTCTCTCTTTTCTACCTACCCGCCGGAGCTGTCACTGATTGTACGTGCCCCTGTTTTCGTTTCGTTCGGTGTCGGACAAGGTCCGCACCAGTCACCCATCAGGATCAAGGCATGGGAGCGTCCCTGTAGAAGAGAGCCATCTCCCGCCCCTGGCAATCTTTGTTGCCCCAGAAAACTGTCGGTACCACGCCGTGTCCAAGGTTTTAGGATTCACAAATCCTCTGGCTCTCCCTTTCGGGGGCCAACCCTTAAGTGGCTCACGGCGTGGGCGTACCATCGAATCACAGCACCGCCGAGTTGTCTATATCTATCAGGGATGGGACAGCCGCTAATCAAATCTCGTGGTTCGAAGCCAACCCTATTTCGAGCTAACTGCCCCATCCCAACTGAATAAACCTGCCCCTTAGGCGAAGGCCCTGGCTACATCAAAGGGAACTTCGTCTTTCATGACGTAATAACAAGCCCGCGCCAATTTGTGGGCCACCGCCTTGATCGCCACCACCCTGTGGGCCTTGGCCTTCTTTCGCTGATAGAAACTGCGGATCTGCGGCTCATAGCGCACCGCAAAGTTGGCCGCCTCCACAAACGCCCACGCCAGGTACTTGTTGCCGTTTTTGGTGTTGCCGCTCCCCTTGCGCTTGCCGTTGCTTATCTTCTCGCTTCCCACACACCGACAGTACGAAGCGAAATGGCCTACTGCGGGAAATCTCCGTATATCTCCGGTCTCCAGCATGATGGTGAGGGCCAGGATCTCCCCGATACCGCTGACGCTGAGAAGGTACCGAAAGGCAGGCCTCAGCTTGACTCGCTCCTTGACCGCCTTCTCCAGCCTGGCGATCTCTGTTTCGAGACAACGCATCACCGAAAGGTTGGCCTTAACGGCCCGCGCGACATCGACATCGGTGAGGAGACCTTCAACCTCTTCGGCGCTCAGTCGTTTAATACGATTGGCGCTCATCGAAGAGCCCGTGTTGCGGGTGATCAGATTCTGGATGCTTAGGAGGTTGGCTGTCCTCTGGCGCACCAGTTGGCCGCGCTTACGCAACAGATCGCGCACGGCCCGCTCTGCTCTTGGGTAGATATAGCCCACGGGCAACACCCCCAAGCGCAGCATGTGTGCAAGCCAGCGGGCATCGGAGTGGTCGTCGGTGTATTTAAGTCCCTCGTACTGTTGGATCG
>JAHFAP010000172.1 GCA_023250495.1 Deltaproteobacteria bacterium
ACCGCGCCTGTAGCGCCTGTCGGCCCAGTTGCGCCCGTAGCTCCTACCGCACCTGTAGCTCCTGCTGCTCCCGTTGCTCCTGTCGGTCCAGTAGAACCAATAGTTCCCGTTGCTCCCGTCGCTCCGGTTGCTCCCGTGGCACCCGTGGGTCCTGTTGCTCCGGTTGCGCCAGTGGGACCCGTTGGTCCAGTCGCTCCAGTTGCTCCACTCGCACCAGTTGCGCCAGTGACTCCCGTTGCTCCCGTTGCTCCCGTGGCGCCTGTCGGTCCTGTTGCGCCGGTGGCTCCAGTGGAACCAATAGTTCCGGTTGCTCCAGTTGCACCAGTTGCTCCTGTCGGCCCGGTAGGTCCGGTTGGCCCAGTCAAGCCAATCGCGCCGGTTGCTCCAGTAGCTCCGGTGGGACCGGTCGCACCAGTCGGCCCAGTTGGACCCGCAGCTCCGAGAGCGGTAAGGGTGATGTCTAATTTGGCCTCATGGCTGGTTAACCCACTTTCCTTTGTATCAAGCTGCATGTTGATGGATACATGACGAACGAGGGCGATACCGTCGTTGGCGAGGACACCATCGAGCCAATTTCTCACGAGGTTGGTGAGATCAATCGCTATGAAATTCTTGGCGTCACCAAGGCCAACCCCCACTGATGGCACCTCTATAGATCCGAAAGTCGGAGAATTATTGAAAGTGAGGGTTGACTCATCCCAACCGCTCGTCACGCGTACGACGTTAAATGACCCGGCAGTTTTCACCGAGGCGACAAAGAGTATGAGGGTAGCCTTCTCAACGTCAGCACCCACAACACCAGCCGGCAGAGTTGAGAGATCAAACTTGATGAAGGCAGTAGCGTTATTTATGAGAAGTGTTGCGGTGTTACCGTAGTTGGAATTCGGCCTGGTCGAATCGGTATACGCGTCGTCGGTTAGAAGGGCCTGCGCTCCAAAAGAGACGCTTGCCCACAGGAGGGCAATAGCCATCAAAACCGAGGTGGCCGCTACGACTTTTCCTCTCATAATCTTGCAGCCGTACTTTACTGGACAGGTCTTATGTCTAGCTAAAAGCATCCTTTTGCGCCATTCGCATTTCGGGGTCATCATCAAATGAGCAACGGCTGTGCCAACCACCCAAACTCAGTAATATCCATAACTTTCAGGCATTTTTACGCACTCCGAGTGACAAAAATGTCACTCGTGTGACAAATCGTGGCCAATTATGCCAGGAGCCGAAAAGTTCAGCTCGAAGAACCTCTTCCCGTTAAGAGCCGTAGTTGGATTACTCTTTTGTGCAGATCGGCGTCTGCGAAGACCCCATCAAGGGACCTTCTTCTGTGCCTCGACTCTCCTACGGATTTCGAGAGACCCACGGATGGAGGCCACTGTGGGTGGCAAACTTGTGGCCTCCCTCTATGATGGCGGGCTTACGACGGTGGGCGAGTTACATTACACCATTGCTTCTGAGTGCTCTCTCAACTTTTTCCTTCTATCATCTCGATATTCACGCTGCCAATGAAGACCTGGCTGGACATCTTGATGGGGACTCTGTTCTCGTCCGCCGTGATCCACACCGTCGCCTGGCGCACTCTCTTCGCATAGCCCGATTTGCTGAGGTCCGCGATCTGGGGAACCACCTTGTAGGTATCAAATTCCCCTTTCTTGACCGATATCCGCTCTCTCCCTACTACGTCCAATGTGACCAGGTAGCGGCTCTTGCCGCCAAACACCTCAAACCGCAGACGCTCGCCCACCTTGAAATCAAGGCTGCGGGCCAGATACGTAGCTGAGATCGGATCCAAAGTGTACGGCGATACGAACTCGAAATTCTTCGGCTTGTTTCCCTCCTGGCGGTGAACTACCCACTTGTTGGTTGCGGGGTCGACGACGGCGGTCGTATCGATCACCTTGCGATTTTCCCGCTGGCGGAAGAAAAAGCGGCGGGGATGGAGGGTGTCGGCGTCGAAGGTTGACTCCACCGTGTCGCGCATCTTGAAGATCAGATCCAGGTAGCGCCACGACTGCGCCTGGACCGTGACCTGAAAAAATTTTTTGCCGTCCAAAAGCACGGGCTGCATCTCGATCTCCGCAGACGCTACCGGAATTCCCAACCAGCTTACATGGTACACGGCCTTCTCGCCGCCGTCGAAAGGGTGAAAATGGGGCGTATAGTTCTGCAGCGGCTCCTGGCCATCGGCGGCCAGACCCGGCACAGAGCACAGAAATACAGAGAGCAGAAAGAAAGACCGGAGTAGAAAAAAGTGTGCCTTCAGACCGGTCAAAAAGGTCCAAGTCAAGATAGTCGCGAGGCGCGCGAAGATCAATGGCCGAGCGGAGGCGTACTTACGCAGCACGTCGGAGCGAGGCGATCGAGCGCAACTATCGTTACCGCCCACCTGGGGGTGTCTCGTAGGGCCGATGCGTGGGACGAGCAGAATCAAGCGTACCTCAGAGATGCTCTCAGCACTGCGTTGAGCGTAAGACGAGCGTATCGCATCGGGCCGGAGAGAGACTTCCAGGTGGGCTGATGGCAGATGGCCTTTTTCAACAGTCTGTTCAACCCATGAAGCCGGTCATATAGGGCAATCTCGCCGCGACTGTTTTTGCTTTGTCCAAGTTGGCGCGCAGCATCGCGGTGGAGTCCCAGGATCCTTCGAGCAGCGCCTTGCGGGAGCTTTCGGGAATACCGACCGAAACAGACCGGTCCGTGCCGTAAGACAACTTCTTTGCCGCCAGATCGAGCGTAAAGTTGGTTTGAGAAGCAGATTCAGCCAATCTTATTAACTCCTCCATTTCGCGCTCGCCGAGCGTGACTGCGGGGATGCCCAGCATGACGCAGTTGCCGGCGAAGATCGCGGCAAACGATTCCCCGACGATCGCTTTGATGCCGAAGCGGAACAGCGCCTGCGGCGCGTGCTCCCTGGAAGAGCCGCAGCCGAAGTTCTTGTTGACAAAAAGGATCGAGGCGCCCTTGTATTTTGCGTCGTTGAACGGGTGCGGCTTGGTTTTTCCCTCGGCGTCGAATCTCTCGTCGTAGAAGGGATACTCGCCCATCCTGGCGAAAGTAACCTCCTTCAGATAGCGCGCCGGAATGATCCGGTCCGTGTCGATGTCATTTCCCCGGACGGGAATCGCTGTGCCGGATACTTTGCTTATCTTTATAACCGCACTCATCTTTCCCTTAGCCCTTCGACCCTCACCTTTAATCCTCTCCCTTCCAGGGAGAGGGAAGGGTGAGGGTTCCCTTAAACCCTTCAACCCTTTAACCATCTTTAGATGTACTCGCGCACGTCGACGATCTTGCCGTTGAGGGCGGCCGCCGCGACCATCGCCGGGCTCATCAAGATCGTCCGGCCTTCCGGACTTCCCTGGCGGCCGATAAAATTGCGGTTGGATGAAGAGGCGCAGATCTCCCTGCCCTTCAATTTATCCGGGTTCATCGCCAGGCACATCGAGCAGCCGGCAGCCCTCCATTCGAATCCCGCTTCCGTGAAGATCTCGTGCAGCCCCTCTTTTTCCGCCAAGGCCTTGACGCCGGTCGAACCCGGGACCACCAGCGCCCGGATTCCCGGGTGAACCTTTCTTCCTTTGGCGATTTTCGCCGCCGCGCGGAGATCGCTCAGGCGCGAATTGGTGCACGAGCCGACAAAGGCCACGTTGATCGGCGTTCCTAAGATCGGGCTGCCCGGCTTCCAGCCCATGTGCTGGTACGCTTTCCTGGCGCCCTCCGGGTCGGAAAATTCTTCGGGCAGCGGCAATTTTTCCGAAATACCCACCGCCTGTCCCGGATTGATCCCCCACGTTACGGTGGGTTCGATCTGCGAACCGTCCATGTTCACCACCTCGTCATAGCGCGCGTCAGGATCCGAGCGTATCGAGCTCCAGTAGGAAACCGCCCGTTCAAAGCCCGCGCCCTTCGGGACGAACCGCCTGCCCTTGAGAAATTCGAAAGTCGTCGCATCCGGATTGACGTACCCGAGCAGCGCGCCTCCTTCGATGCTCATGTTACAGACGGTCATCCGCTCTTCCATGTTCATCTTGTCGACCACGGCGCCGTCATATTCGTAGACGAAGCCCTTGCCGCCCGCCACGCCAAGCCTGCGGATGATGTTGAGAATCACGTCCTTCGCGTAAACCCCGTCGGAAAGATTTCCGTTGACGTTGATCCTGCGCACCTTGAGCTTGTCCGTGGCGAGGGTTTGCGTGGCCAAAACGTCCCGGACCTGACTCGTCCCGATGCCGAAGGCAAGGGTCCCGAATGCTCCATGCGTGCTGGTGTGGCTGTCTCCGCAAGCGAGAGTCATCCCCGGCTGGGTCAACCCGAGCTGAGGTCCGATCACGTGGACGATGCCTTGGCTGTCGCTGTCCAATCCAAAGAATTCGATTCCGAACTCGCCGACGTTCTTTTCCAACGCTTGCGTCAACTCCTCCGCCTGGGAGTCTAAGAATGGCCGTGTGCGCAGGTCGGTCGGGACGATGTGATCGACCGTGGCAAAAGTCCTTTCCGGAAAGGCGACATCGAAACCGTTTTCACGCACCATGTCGAATGCCGGCGCCGTGGTGATCTCGTGAATCAAATGGAGGCCGATAAAAAGCTGCGTCTGGCCGGTCGGTAGGATATCGACCGTGTGCGATTCCCAGACCTTGTCATACAGCGTGCGGCCGGAACTTTTTGCCATCGCGAAATTTCTCCCTGAAACTGAGTTATTCTACCTGCCCGTCGCAGTCAGTTCAAGGGCGCATTCAGCTCAAAGGTTTAAGGGTTCGAAACCCTTTCAACTTTTAACCCTGCAACCCTTCAACTTTCGCGGGATTTTCCGTCGTAGATCCACCTGCCCGGATCGCTCGCATACTCTTCATACGATCCAGGAGCGGTGATGCCTGGAATCTGCGGAATCCAATCTTCTCTCAAAAGCTCGTCCGGGTCGCCGTAGCTTGAAGCGAGCTTGCGCACTTCGGGATCATCGAGCGCCGTCAGCCGGCCGCTACGGATGACCGCATGCTCCCTGCCGTCTCTCGCAGTGACGACTAAAGTGGGAAGGAGCAGATGAATGTGCAGGTGGCCGTACAGCAGGCCGCGCTCGCCGGCCCATTTCTCCTCAGGGGCGCGCCACAGAGTGCCGAATCCCATGTGAATGACGCCTGAGCGGCGCCGCTCCCACTCGAAGCCGCCGGAGGAATGACGCTCGACGTGGCTTGGGCGGAGAATTTTGGGATTGGTGCCGATCGCCGCCTCCCACAGATAGAAGAGCCCGGGGCGCGGGAAGCACGGATACTGGGTGCGCCTGCTCTCCTCCAGCAGATCGCGCCAAGCGTCGCCGTACGCCGCGCCGCCTGAGACTTTGACGATTTGCCCGGCCTCCAGCTCGACCTGGACGCGCGGAAATGCGCGCGAGAAGTGACTGGTGGTGCCGGCCACGACGCCGGCGGCATTCTCTTTGGCGATCAGAGGAGGCACCGGATGGCTGAAGAGATGGCCGTTGCGCGGAGTGGCGGAGAAGCCGTAGCGGCTGCCGTCGTAATATTCGTCCCAATAAGTCCAGTTGATGTCCGTCCCTTCCGGGTCCGTCAGACGCGCTCTGCCGCCGCTTCCGTATTCCCAGATAGGCGCCCAGCTCATTTGGTTGATGAGTAGGTGGAGGTCGAGCGGATAGGTCGTTGAGCGCTGCAAGAAATGCTCCGTCCTGAGCCACGGGATCTGCTCGTAGCGGTGCTCGCTCTTGGGCACAGGGCCTCCCTTGCCGTGAATGAGCAGGTCATAGCCGCGCCGGGCGGCGAAATCCTCGACAAAAGGCATTCCCTCCCAGCGCCTGGGATTTTTCTCCCACGGCTCGCGCCGCATGATGACGCGGACCTCGTCGAGAGAGTCGAACTCCCGGTCGGGATCGCCCATGTCGATGTTCAGAATGTCCACGTGGGCCCCTTTCTCTCTCAGCGCCTGCGCGACCGCGCGAGGAACCGAAGGGTCATACTCGCGGTCCACCGCGATCAACACTTTGTTTCCGGCGACGGTTTTTCCGTAGCCGACGAAGCCGACGTGGCTTTCCCGATTCTCCCGCCATCCCGCGAGGGCGTGGGCGATGGGCATGAGTTCTTTCAGCTCAACCGTTCGCCGCGCCGTGCCACTCCCCGCTTCCTCGTGGGCGTGGATGCCAACTTCCTCACTAACGTCGCACATCAAAATCCTCCTAGGCAGTGATCTAGAATCCACCGCACCACGTCGATCCTTCGCGCAAACCAGACTTCAGGAAACGACTTGGCATATTTGATCGACTCCTCGTAAACCTTGCCGGTCGCCGGAAAGGCCATCTGGCAGTGCATCGCCATCGTCAGCATCTTTGGCTCCTCCAGCGATTCTTCATAGAGGATATCGAACTCGTCTCTGAAAGCCCCCAGCAGATCGCGCGCGGTGATCCCGCGGCGGTACATGCCGGTGTCGTTGAGCCCGCTGATGGCGTTGCGATAAGGGACTTCCACGATCGGCTTGCCGTTGACGTTGATCAGATACGGGGCGTCGTCGTTGACGGCGTCTCCGTGCCAGAGAAAGCCTTCTTCGGCGAGCAGCTCCAGAGTGTGCTCCGTGTGGCGCATGCCGGATGAGAGGCAGCCGTAGGGTCTGACGCCGACCAGATCCTGGAATATCTTGATACAGCTCCTGATCTCTTCCCTCTCCTGCTCCTTGGTCAGAAAGATAGACTGGATGTCTTCGGCGTAGTTATGGCTCACGATCTCGTGCCCGTCGGCGTGGATCTGCTTGACCGCATCGGGATATTTGATCGCCGCCAGGCCGTTGATGTTAAACGACGCCTTCAGCCCGTGCTTCTTGAGAATTCTCAGAATCCTCCACAC
>JAHFAP010000173.1 GCA_023250495.1 Deltaproteobacteria bacterium
GGCGCGGGCCTGAACCTCCGGGTCGTCCGGGTCGCCCAGAGCTTCCAGAAGATTGGCCTCCGGGGGAGAGAATCCAGTTCCGTAGCGCGAGATCTCGGCGGCGATCACCGCTCCCTTTTCTACGCCTGAGGCGTACGTGTGGCTGAGCGGAATGGCCGGCGCTATACGCAGATCCATGGGGATCAGATAACCTTTCCCCTGGTGCTCCTCATACGTTCCGATAAGCCGCTTCTGGCCGCGCTCCAAGATCTGCACGACATGGGCCTCGTCGCCGCTTCTCTTTCGGTCGGTTCGGACCATGACCCGATCGCCATGCATAACCCGGCGCATCTCGCGCCGGCTCAGGTAGAGATCTTCTCGCCCCTGTTCGTCGGGCAGCAGGAAGCCGTATCCGTCTGGATGAGCGTGGACTCTTCCGGTTACGCAGTTCTGCGCCTGCGCAAGGGCGTAGTGATTTTTTTTCAGCCGCACGACCTTGCCTTCACGGGCGAGCCCTCTCAGGCTCTCGACGACGTCGTTCAGATCGTCGCGCGCGGTGCCGATGCCCTTGAGAATTTCCGCAGGCGTAAGGCGCATCCGGGGCCTAGAAAAGAAATAGGAAAGAATTTTCTGTTCGATGGAGGACGCCGAGGGTGCCATTACTCAGAGGGAGATTTCGTCGCCAGTTCTCTCATCAGCCAGTCGTCGCCGATGTCGGCCGGCCGCGGGATCTCGGTCAGGTGAACTTCACTCTGGAGGGAGGCCAGGAGGGAGCGGGCGACAGCGAGGAAGTCCTCGACGATCAGCAGGACGATGACGGCCTTTTTGCGATCCACGGTGCGGATGATGCCGACCCCCTCGTAGGATTCGACGATGAACTTCACATAGGCGATGTCTTCAGGGCGGATTTCCAGGTAGATTTCGTGCATATCCACTTTCGTAAGTCGTTAGGGGTAAGGAGTGAGGGGATCGCCTGACGCCTCACGCCTTACAGTTTACGTTCTGGCCTATTTTCCCAACAGCGGTTCCAGTTCCTTCGGGATGCGTGGCCGCCGCTCCTTTTTCTTTGGCTCCTTTTCCGCTTCCCCTGCCGGAGGCTCCGTTCCTTTTCGCAAAGCGCCCTTCTGGATCGACTCGACCAGCTTCTGCAGGTCGGGCTTGGCCTGCACGTGGGGCAGGGTGCCTTCGACGCGGAACGGCACGGCCAGTTTTCCTTGGCGGTCCACCATGTAGCGGACGTTTTTGTATTCCTGAATCAGCTCCTGAGTGAATTGAGACGACATCACCAGCGTGCCGTTCCATTTCATGCTCTTATCTAAGCCGATCGAGCCATCCGCGCTGATGCTGTAATCAGGAGTGGAGAGGAAGAGGTCCTTGCTGTAAATCCGTCCTTGTTTGATGGTGAAGGTTGCCGTCAGAGAGTCGAAGGGCGTGTCTTTTCTTTGCGCGAGCGCGGTGAAGCGCGGCGGAATGCGTAAATTGCCCATCCCCGGCAGCCCGCTGACCTTGGAGAGAACCAGCTGCATGAGATTGAAGTCTTTGAGCGATCCGCTGCGGAGCTGCGTCTCGCCCTCTCCTTCAACGCTCTCGGGCAATGCGGAGATGTTCTTGCTCTCCGCTCTGAGTTTCGCTTTGAAGTTGAGCTGTCCGTCGATATGGTCCTTGAACCTGGGAAATTTCTGCGCCAGCAGGGCCTTGAGATCCATCGACTCGATATTGGGATCGAGCACCAGGCGGAGCGAGTCTTCCGTTCCTGTTTCCCAGGATCCGGTGGCGCGGAAATTCCCGTTCATCGCCTGAAATGAGAGATTCTTAAAGCTCAGGCTCGCGGGGCTCCACGTGACCTCGCCGCGCAAATTGCGGTAGGGAACTTCCTGCAGCGTCCCTTCGGCGGAGGAAACATTGCCGTGGAGCAGGATCTTCCCGTCTCTGATCTGGAGCTCTCCCGCGCTCGCGAGCGACTTCATTTCGTCGCTCTTGTAAGCCGCGGCAGAGGTCAAATCGGCGAGGTTCAGTTTGGCGGAGCGGAGCGAATAGCGCAGGGCGGGATGGGAAAGGTCGGTGACGGCGCCCTCCAGGGAGATATCTGAAGAGCCCGCGCGGAGAGCGAGATTTTCCACACGCGCGTCCTTGCCGCGGAACGAGATTCGAGCCGTCGCCCGCTCGACTCCGCGACCGCTCTTTTTGTCCTTGGCTTGAACGTCATCGAGGCTCAGGCTGCCGCGTATTTCGAGGCCGTCCTCAGCGGCAAGATTCTTTTTGATCGAGAGGTCCCAGCGAAGGTTTCCTGCTGCGCTGTAACCGGAAAGCGGCAGCAGCAATTTGTCCCAACCGGCGAGATTCAAACCGTCGGTGCTGAGCTGCAGCGTGAGGCGCCGCTCGGGCAGCTCATCGAGGGAGCCGGAAAATTTGACTTTCGAATTGTGGATCGCAAGCGAGGATTCCTGGAAGATGAGCCGCTCCTTCTGCCGCTCCATCTGCAGCTCGATCTCGGCGGGAACCCCTTTATCCTTTTTCAGCCAGCTCCCGTAGTGGATCTCGCTCTCTCCCGCCTTGATCGTGGCATGGATCTTCAAGTCGCCTAAGCTTCCCTGCAGCTCGCCCGCCACTCTCGCCGGGCCTTCGGAGATCAGGGAAGAGGGAAGCGCCTGGCGGAAGAAAGGAATTGCTTTCAGTTGATCCAGGGCCAAGGGATCGATGACTATTTGCGTCTTGACCCCACCCTCTTCCCAGGAGCCGCCCTTGGAAAAATCTACCTCGCCCTTGACGCTCGTGTTATTTGCAGTCGCGCCGAAAAACGGTCCGGTCAGGTTCAGGTCGGCGATGTGGGGCCGCTCGAATGTGCCCAACAGCTTGGCCTGAAGCGCAAGCGGGCCGGTGGCATCTATGTAGCGAGCGATCCTCTCTCTCAGGACGGGGATCGCGCGGGTCAATTGACGCAAGGGCAGAAAATCGCAGCGGAGCTGGAGGTCAAGCGGAACTTGGCTCCAGTCCCGCTCCCCTAGCCATGGCCCCACCTGCCCCTCGACTCTTAAGTTTTGTCCCTGGCCCTCAAAGAGGCTGGCGGCGATCTTCACCTTAGCGGTCCCGTTGAGAGCAGGGCCCCTCACGTCCAGATCTACCTTGCGCGCACGAACCTCGACCGGCTGTTTGGAGGAGCGATCGATGTAATCGACGCTGCCGTTCTTTACGTTGATGGCCGAGACGAAGAATCCTGGCGCGCTCGGTCTCTTCCCCTCCTTGACTTCGCCCGGCTCTTTCGGCTTCTTTTCCCGGCTCGCCAGCGTGGCAACGTTCAGGCTTCCCGTCTCGTTCTTGATGATCTGGATTTCCGGCTCGTCCAGGATGAATTTGATGATCTGAAACTTGCCGACCAGCAGGGGCAGCCACCGGAGCTGCATCTTCAGCTCTTTGGTTTGGACGAAAGGAGTCGCGGCGAACCGGGGATCTTCGGCGATCCGCAGATCCTTTGCCGACAGCCCGGGCCCGCCCCAAAAGCTCAGTGTGAGCTCGCCGAAGGTGACGGCTCTTCCGAGCGATTTCTGGATATCTTCTTGGATCCGCCCGCGGTTTCTTTCAATGATCGTGTTGAGCGAGACGCCCAGAATGAGCAGGATGGAGGCCAGGACCAGCAGAGCGATGGGAACAACTTTGCGACTCATCTTCATGGGGTCGCGGGCGAGTCAAACGCTGGGAGGCTTAAGCGACTCTCTCGACGATGGTCGCGATCCCCTGTCCGACGCCGATGCACATCGTCGCCAATCCATAGCGGCTCCCGCGCCTTTTCATTTCATGAATGAGGGTGGTCATGAGGCGCGCGCCGCTACAGCCCAGCGGGTGACCCAGGGCGATAGCCCCGCCGTTGACGTTGACCTTTTTGGGATCCATTCCCAGCTCTTTAATGCACGCAAGGGACTGCGAGGCAAAAGCTTCATTCAGCTCGACAAGATCGATCCGATCGATAGTGAGCCCGGCCCTTTTTAGCGCTTTCTGGGTCGCCGGAATCGGTCCTATGCCCATGTAATTGGGATGCACGCCGGCAACGGCGGACGCGACGATCCTGACTAGCGGCTTGAGATTGAGCGCTCTCGCCTTGTCCGGAGTTGCGAGAAGGAGCGCCGCGGATCCGTCCGACAAAGGCGAAGAATTGCCGGCGGTCACCGTGCCGTCCTTTTTAAACGACGGCTTCAATGCCGCCAATTTTTCCATCGAGGTGTCGGCTCTTGGCCCTTCGTCCTTGTCGTACGTGACTGCTCCGTTTCGCTGCGGCACCGTGACGGGCACGATCTCATCCTTCAGCCGCCCCTCTTCATGGGCGCGCGCCGCCTTCAGGTGGCTGTCCAGAGCGAAGGAGTCCTGCTCCTTCCGGCCGATCTGATATTTCTCCGCCACGTTTTCAGCCGTCTCCCCGTTGTTGATCAGCGAATAGAGCTCTCCCATCCGGACATTGGGAAAGCGCCATCCGAGCGAACTGTCGTAGACGGTCACGTCGCCGCGCTGAAACGGGGTCGCGCTCTTGCCCATGACCCAGGGACCTCGCGTCATGCTTTCGACGCCGCCGGCGATGAAGAGATCCCCGTGATCCATCTCGATGGCCCGGCCCGCCTGGTTGACGGCTTCGAGTCCGGAGCCACAGAGACGATTGATGGTGACGCCGGGAACGGTGTAGGGAATCCCTGCCAGAAGCGCGGCGTTGCGCGCGACGTTTCGAGAGTCCTCGCCCGCTTGATTGGTGCAGCCAAAAAAGACGTCCTCGACCTCTTCGCCCTTGATGCCGGTTCTCTGCACGAGCTTGGCGATGATGTGAGCCGCCAGGTCGTCAGTGCGTATGTCTTTCAAAATTCCTCCGTGCCGCCCCATCGGCGTGCGCACGGCATCAACGATCACTGCATCTTTCATAGCTCTCAGCTAAATCAAGACCCCTTTCGACTTATGTGTGTTCGTAAAAACCTCTGCCGTTGCTCTCGCCCAACCAACCTGTCAGGACCATCTTTTTGAGCAGCGGCGCGGGGCGATAGCGATCATCGCCGGTCTCCTGCCGCAGCCCTTCTAAGACCGCCAGCACCTCATCGAGACCGATCTGGTCCCCCCAACGCAGCGGCCCCGATGGATAGTTCACGCCGAGCCGCATAGCCACGTCGATCTCCTCTGCTCGAGCCACGCCTTCGTCGAGGCTTCTCGCGGCCTCGTTAATGATGAGGCTCAGGATGCGCGGGAAGATCAAACCAGGCGCATCTTTCACTCTCACCGGCTCCTTTCCAAGAGCGCGGAAGAAGGTCTCGGCCTCTTGCAGCGCATGTTCTTGAGTTTTCAAGCCAGGAGTTAATTCTATCACCTTTTTTTCCTTAAAGGGATAGAAGGTGGCGAAACCGACAACGCGCTCGGGTCGCGTCGTCCAGGAGGCGATCCGGGTGGCGGAAAAGCCCAGGCATGAGGTTACGATGACGGAGGTCGGGAATTGGGCGTCGAGCCTTTTGATAATTTCTCCCTTCTCAGCTTCATCCCTGGCGTATGTCTCGATGATCAAAGAGCTAGAGGCCGCCACGGCATAGGCGTCGGGATAGATCCTTGCCTCGAAGCCGCCGGCTTCACTCAGCTCGAGCATCTCTTGGGCCAGACGATTCTTCCCGATGATGATCACGCTATTTTGCGCCATAGGTGTAAAATCCTCGGCCCGTTTTCCGGCCCAGATTTCCCGCCAGCACCATGCGCTGCTGGATCGGGCTGGGGCGGAATCTCGGATCGTGAAAGAAAGATAGATAGAGCGACTCGGTCGCGGCGAAATTGACGTCGTTGCCGATGAGGTCCATCAGCTCAAACGGCCCCATCGGAAAGCCTCCGGCTCCTTTCATGATCCGGTCGATAGTCTCCACCGTAGCATCGCCGTCGCCCAGGATGCGCAGGGCCTCGTTGTAAAAAGGGCGGGCGATCCGATTGACGATGAAGCCCGGCGTATCCTTGGCGCGGACCGGCGTTTTTCCCATCTCGCGGACGGTGGATGTCGCCTTATCCATCGTAGCGGCGCTCGTCCGGTCCCCCTCGATGACTTCCACGAGCGCCATGAGAGGCGGCGGGTTGAAAAAATGCATCCCCAGCACGCGCTCCGGCTTCCGAGTTGCCCCGGCGATCGCAGTGACGGAAAAGGAAGAGGTGTTCGTTGCGAGCAAGGTCTCCGGGCCGCAGATGGAGTCGAGCTTTTTGAAGACTTCCCGCTTAAGCTCGAGTTTCTCCGGGACGGCCTCGATAATCAGGCCGCAGCCGCCGAAGTCTTCGAGTTTCAGCGAAGAGGAGAGCCGGGCGATAATCTGCTCTTCTTGCTCGGCAGTGAGCTTTCCCCTCTCTCTGCTCCGCTTAAGAAAGCCGCGGATTCTACCGAGCCCCTTGTCGATGAACTCCTGAGAGACATCATAGACCAGAGTCTCAAGCCCGGCCTGCGCGGAGACCTGAGCGATTCCGGCGCCCATCGTGCCGGCGCCGAGGACTCCGATCTTAGCGTTAGGCTCGATCATTACAGTTTCGCTCGTTTCAGAGCAGCTTTCCGCGCATGTGCGAAAGGCCTCAGCAATAGTTCAAGTCGTTCAAGCCGTTTCAATCGTTCAAGTCGGTAAGACTGTTTGAACGTCTTGAACTTACTCTCCTTTGAACGCCGGCTGTCGTTTTTCCAAAAAGGCGCGCACGCCTTCGTCGAAATCGGCGCTCCTCCCCGCGATCTCCTGGAGATAGGCTTCATATTCGAGCTGCGCTTCGAGCTCGGGCAAGATCGCGCGATTGACCGCCCGTTTGATC
>JAHFAP010000174.1 GCA_023250495.1 Deltaproteobacteria bacterium
GCGGTACAACCCTCAGCTCCGCGGCCTACTTCCGCACCGTAACGCTGACGGTGCGCTTTACTGATTTTGAAACCAAGACCCGCTCCCACAGCCTGAAAAACGAGGTCTTGCTAGATGACGAGGGAGGCGCGCTCAATCTCCTCAGGGAGGAGGCCCTAAAGCTTCTCCTTCCGTTCCTCGATGGCCGGGAAAATCCCCACAGAAAGGCGATCCGCCATATCGGCCTCCGCCTCGAGAAGCTTTTCTGAGCAAACCCCAACTTGAAAAAGTTTCGACAATCATGTCCTGAGCGACGTTCGTCCTTCGAGAACCTCAGGACGAACGGCTAGGGTCGGGCTCAGCAGGAACGGTTGCTAAATGTTATTTCGCATGCTTAGCCGTCCACCCTGAGCTTGCCGAAGGGCCTGTCCTGAGCCTCGTCGAAGGGTCAGGCCCTGACGCGCGCTTGCCTTTCAGCGTCCCAGACGTTCTTGCCGCCAAAGCGGCTCTCCCACCGCTCGATAACCTCCTTGTTGTACACGTTGTCCGGAACCTCGCCGCGCAAGGCACAGAGCACGGATTGGGTAGCCCAGCGGATCCCCGGTCCCAGGCCACTTCCCAAGTTGGAAGAGACCATATGGGGAGAAAGGAGGACTTTGTCTCCCAGCTTGCGTAGCCGGCTTTCGAGCGCGAGCGGTTCATGCTCGAAGACATCGAGTGCGGCACCGGCGATCTGTCCTTTCTGGAGGGTTTCGATCAACGCTCTTTCGTCCACGCAGAATCCGCGCGACGTATTAACGAGAATCGCCGTGGGCTTCATCATGGCCAGTTGCGGGCCGCTGATCATGTGCCGGGTTTCCTTATTAAGCACCACGTGGAGGGTGACGACGTCAGACTCGCGCAGAAGCGTGGGAAGGTCTACCCGCCGCACCCCGAACTCCTCGAACTTGGAATCGGGAACGTAAGGGTCGTAACCTATCATCTTCATCCCCCAGGGCCGCATGAGCATGGCGATGCGGCTCCCGATTCTGCCGAGACCGATGATTCCGAGCACAATACCGGGGTAACCGTCTGAGGCGCGGGAGCCAACATACGTTCCCTGAAGCTGCATATCCCTCCATCCTCCGGTCTCCTTGAGATACCGATCCCGCTCCCGCACCTTCTTGAGCAAGGTAAGCATCGCGGTTATCGTGCCTTCAGCGACGCCGCCCCAGTTCGATTCGGTCGGGCCATGGGTTACCAGGATTCCCAGTTCCGTTGCCGCGTCGACGTCAACGTCGTCCACACCGATCGTGTATTTGGCGATGATCCTCAAGTTTTTCGAGCTCTGCATGATTTTTTGAGTGATAGGCGTACTCCGGATGGAAGTTCCCACCAGAGCATCGCATCCCTCCGCCATTTTGGCCATCTCAAGTTCACTGTCCCCCTGCGGCGTGTCCCAGTTTGCCTTTCCTACAATCAGCTCACAACCGCTATCCTCAAGCATCTTGTGGCTCTCTCCGGTCGTATCCGCCGGAGCGAAAATGAAAACCTTGGCTTCTTTCATGGCATTGGCTCCTTTTTTGAAAAAGTGAAAGAAATGCTTCTTAGGCCTTATATTAGATCGGCGAAAAATAAAAAAGGGGGCTAGTCCCTATCATCCCGCTGCCTCCGTGGGCGCTCGCTTTGCTTGAGGACCTTTTTGCGCAGACGGATCGATTGGGGTGTGACCTCTACCAGCTCGTCTTCGTCGATCCACTCAATCCCTTCTTCGAGTCCCATCTCCCGGTGAGGCGTGATAAGGATATTCTCGTCGCGACCGGCCGCACGGATATTGGTTAGTTTTTTTTCGCGGCAGATATTGACGTTGAGATCGTTGTCGCGTGAGTACTCGCCGACGATCATGCCCTCATATACGCGCGTCCCCGGGGCCACGAAGAGCGTGCCCCGCTCCTGGAGATGAAAGACCGCGTAGGGGGTGGCCAGACCCTCCCGGTCCGCTACCATGGCTCCGTTGCTGCGCGCCTGAATCGGGCCGTGCCAGGGCGCCCAACCGTCGAACAATGCATTCATAATGCCGGTGCCCCGCGTGTCGGTGAGGAATCGGGAGCGGAAGCCGATCAATCCCCGCGATGGCACGGAAAACTCAAGCCGCACCCGTCCGGAGCCGCAGTGAACCATCTTCGTCATCTTCCCGCGCCTCGTCGCGAGCAACTGGGAGACTATCCCGATGTATTCCTCCGGAATGTCGATCACGAGCATCTCCACCGGCTCTTGGACGACACCTCCCATCTCCCGTGTGATGACCGTCGGCTTGGATACTTGCAACTCGTAACCTTCACGCCGCATCGTCTCGATCACGATGGCGAGCTGAAACTCGCCTCGGCCGGTAACCCTAAAAGCGTCCGGTGAGTCCGTCTCTTCGGCATGAAGGCTTACGTTCTTGCGCTGTTCGTGGAAAAGGCGCTCGCGCAGTTTGCGCGAGGTCACGAACTCTCCCTCGCGGCCGGCCCAGGGCGAGTTGTTGGCGCTGAAGATCATCGCGATGGTAGGCTCATCTACGCGCAGCGGAGGCAGCGGCCGGGGATGATCACGGTCAGCGATCGTGTCGCCGATATGGATCTCTTCAATTCCCGCCACAGCTACAATGTCGCCGGCACCAGCCGATTCGAACTCGATCCGCTTTAGTCCCTGCCACCCGAAAAGCTGCGTGATCTTCACCGGCTGCTGTAGGCCGTTTGCGCGGCAGAGGGTATAAAGCCCTGGGCTCAACGTGCCGCTCTTCAGCCGGCCGATCGCCAGACGGCCGACGTAATCGTCGTAGTCCAAGTTGTTGGCTTGGAATTGCGTTGGAGCCAAGGGATCCACCAGCGGCCCCGGGAGCGCCTGGACGATCAGGTCAAACAAGGGCTTTAGATTGTCTGAGGACTGCCGTAGATCGCGGGTGGCAACACCGGCGCGGGCGTTGGTGTATACCACGGGGAAATCGAGCTGCTCCTCGGTGGCGTCAAGATCTATGAATAGGTCATAGATCTCGTCCAGCACGGCGCCGGGCCGGGCATCGGCGCGGTCGATTTTGTTGATACAGACGATCGGAGGCAGCCCTGCCTCCAGCGCCTTTTTCAAAACGAAGCGCGTCTGCGGCAGAGGTCCCTCCGAGGCATCGACCAGCAGCATCACTCCATCCACCATCGAAAGCGTCCGCTCCACCTCCCCACCGAAGTCGGCGTGCCCGGGAGTGTCGACAATGTTGATTTTAACTCCAGCGTAATGGATGGAGGTATTCTTGGCCAGTATCGTGATGCCTCGCTCGCGCTCCAGATCCAAGGAATCCATGACGCGCTCTACCAGGGGCTCGTTGGCGCGGAAGATGCCGCTCTGTTGCAACATGGCGTCCACCAGGGTTGTCTTCCCGTGATCCACATGAGCGATGATGGCGACGTTGCGAATATCGCCGCGACGATTGGGCGTGGTCTGGTTCATTGCTCGTTGGTGGGTCACTGTGCTTTCGCAGGCATGGCGGTAAAGCCTTCCTTGTAGGCAGCCTCCCGTAAGCGCGCGTCAAAGGAGACCAACTCCATATCTGCAGTTTGTCCTTGACACCACTGCAAAGCAGCGGCCAACTGGAGCGCGTCAGAGGCCTTTAGAGGATGGACGGCCAGCACCCGCTCTGCGGTTCGACGTAACGTCTCACTCGGAAGAATCTCCGCCCACGCTTTGGCTAGGGTTTCGAGCGCATGGCGGGCATGTCTTGCGCCCGTCACCCCGATGGTTCCTTCGCGGCCTTGCCTGGTTAGGGCCGAGATGCATTCGATCCGCGTCGCCCACCAAACCACTACGGTTGGATCTTTGGTGAGAATCGTTTTGACTGTCGGTGAGTGAGGCTCATTGACGCATAGAGGAATAATCGCTGAGGTGTCCCAGAACTTCACCAGCCTTCCTCTCTTTCTCGTAAAACCGCTTTGACCACTGAACCCTTCGGGTCCCTCGGCCTCGGCAGCTTCCAGAACCCTTTGGGCAACTTGCCCGACCCGAGTTTAATCAGTCCTTCTTTTTCCATTTCGATCAATTGCCGAGGCATTGTGTGGGAACCCGTGGCAGGAGCAATCTTGGCGATGGGTCGGCCACGCTCGATGACCAAAACCTCTTCGCCTGTTTTTACTCGTCTCAGGTATTCGCTGAGAGATGCCTTGAGTTTTGATACGCTCGCGGTTTTCATAAAACCCACCTCGCGGTTAGAATTAGATGACTATTATGGTCAGATCGAAAAGGCCTGTCAAGGATTTGGTCAGTCATGACTTATTGACTTTTTCATCGCTCCGGCTTTGAGCCTTGCTTACGCCGCCAAACCTCTCTCTTAGATACCTAGGAACAAGAAGGCCAGAAAACTCAACGCGAGGAGCACTTGACATCTAGTCTATGCTGCGAGATAAGCGCAAAAATATAGCTGATGGAGTGACATGAGGGAGGAATCCGATGAGACTTCGTCTTTTGGGAAAAAGCGGACTCAAAGTTTCAGCCATAGGGTTGGGATGTTCGGGGATGTCAAAGAGTTACGGGATACCCGACGACCAGGAATCCATGACGACGATCCAGCGCGCTATCGAGCTGGGAGTTAACCTTTTCGACACCTCGGACGCCTATGGCAACGGGCAGAACGAAGAACTGGTTGGACGGGCGATCAAGGGTCACCGCGATTCTCTGATCATCTGCACCAAGTTTGGCAATATCCGCGATGCTAAGGGACAACCAACCGGCATCAATGGTCGGCCTGAATACGTTCCTATAGCGTGTGAGGCAAGTCTCAAAAGGCTGGGCGTTGATGTCATTGACCTTTATTATCTCCATCGCGTGGATCCCAACGTGCCGATCGAGGATACTGTGGGCGCCATGGCAAAGCTCGCAGAGCAAGGCAAAGTGCGTTACATCGGTCTGTCGGAAGCCGGCGCCCAGACCCTCCGTCGAGCTCAAGCCGTGCATCCGATTACCGCTCTGGAAACCGAGTACTCGCTGTGGACGCGGGATGCGGAGAAGGAGTGGCTCCCGACCTGCCGCGAGTTGGGGATTGCTTACATGGCCTATGCCCCTCTCGGCCGCGGCTTCTTAAGCGGGAAGATCCGGAGCGCCGACAGCCTGATCCCGGGGGACAGGCGTCATGACCATCCTCGTTTCCAGCGTGAGAACCTGGCCCGGAACCTCAATCTGTTGAAGCCCTTGGAGGAGATCGCTGCGGCTAAAGGCTGCACACCTGCACAGATCGCTCTGGCGTGGGTGCTTGCCCAGGGTGAGGACATTGTGCCCATCCCTGGAACAAAGAGGCCTCGTTACCTTGAGGAGAATGTCCGCGCCGTCGAGATTAAACTCGAGCATGCAGATTTGGCGAAGCTCAACGGAGGATTCGTTCCAGGCTCAACGGCAGGCACACGCTATCCGGCAAGGCAAATGGGAAACATGGGCCGGTGAGGGCCGTAAATCGTGGCTCGTGTTCGTGCATCGTGCTGATGGTACCAGCGCTAATCGGGTTTGAACTTTCAAGCACAATCACGTACAGTTATTCCCGCTTAAGACTTTTTGGAAAGTTTAGCGTTTTCAAGCCCCGGGGACTTTCTATAGCCTTAGGGGCTTTTTTATTGAGCGAGGACCTAGGGAGGTTACCATGACTGGACGTGAAGTGCTTAAGGAGAGCGAAGGGATCCTGAGAGGGATTATTCGCAGCATAGACAAGAATCTCGACTACACCCTGATAGACAGTGCTGAGGTCCAAGGACCGAGATGTGCTCTTCAGCTCTCTTTGCGAGGTCGAGAAGCAACCGTTTCGCTCTCCATTGACGACTTAAGATCGGCCGGAGAGGATGCCGTGCGGAAGAATGCCATCCGGCAGAAGATCAAGAATACTCGCGATCACATGATGGATAACCATCTCCCGGATGTCTTGGGGACGAAGATCGCCAAGATGCTAGGACAATCCGCCGTGACCGAGGAGAACTTTAAGCGCCCCGTCTTTCGGCGCTCGCCCAGAAGATAAGGTCCAAACACTATAGCTTCTCCCGTTCACCAGAGAGAACCCGAAGGGAAGGAGTAGTCCCTTCAGTCATTAAATCTTCGCCCTCAGGCCGTTGCCCGCCTCTTTGCTTTTCCCGTCTACGCTCCAGCCGGCGGGCCGTCTTCTCCCTTTGCTTCTCCTGCCGGGCCAGCTCCTTCTTGCGCTTCATGAATGTCTCGTGTCCCATATGGTCTCCTTTTTAAACTTTGGCTTGCATATCAAACAGCAAGTGCAACACGAACTTTGGAGTCGGCGTATATTCGGACGGAATCCTCCGCCAGCCGATGGCCCTGCGTAATCAGTGTTACGATGCTGCGGACATTGCGGCTGACATCGTCGATGTCACTAACTGGGAACCCGTCTTGTAAGAACCTTCCGATAAGCTTTTCCGCCCCTAGGGTCACAATCACGAGCGACTCAGGATTATTCTCTTTCAAGTAATGCTCGGCTCCGCGGGGGCAGTTGTCCAATCCCCTCTGCAGCTGCGGCGAGATTTTTATACCCACAAACAACCGTTTATCCATATCGACCATGCTGGTTATCCCTTCATATTTATTCCGGTATCAAGCCGGTGTCATTTGTCTCAGGATTGATGCAAGTAGATCCGTGGGGACTAACTATCCCGGTTCCCAATCGACCGGGTACGAGTCCATTTCGTTGATCTCTTGGCCTGGAAATGGAGGGGATCTCGTAGGTTTTGCAATTCCCGGTAGTAATAAAGCCCGGTGGGCCTT
>JAHFAP010000028.1 GCA_023250495.1 Deltaproteobacteria bacterium
TCTCCGTGTCATCGCAAAGTACACGAAGATCCAAAGCCGGCCCACCCTTGAGGCCACCTACGACGATTACGCTCCTTATGTAAAAAAGGAACCGTCGCCCTCGCCAAGTTCGGTAAAGACTGTTCTGGAGCAATTGTCAGCCAGCGATCCGCGAGCCCGCTTGGCGCGGCCTCAAGACTTCATAGACGGGAGCGTGGTTGCGGAGCTGGATCGGGAGGGATTCTTCCGCCAGCTCTGGCGCTAAAGTAGGCATTAGTGGATGGCCATAAATGGTTTCTTGCGGCTTTGACTTCGGGGTTAAATCCAGATAAGTAAAATAATGGGAGCGTCAGAGTGGAGTGACACGGAGAAGCATTAACAATTTTTATTGGGAAGGATTTGCCGGCAAAGAGATGCACCCATGGGGGTGCATCTCTTTTTTTAGGTTGGCGGAGGTTTGGTCTTGCGCGAGCAAATAGAGATACTGGCCTCGCTGCAGAATGTGGATCGCGGGATAAAAGAGAAAAACGGAGCCAAGAAAGCGCTCGCGGAGGAAATCCGCAAGAGGGAAGAAGAGCTTGAGGTGAAGAAGAACGAGGTGGCGCAGCTCAGAGCCGAGTGGGCGGAGAAAGATAAGCTCAGGCAGGAGAGGGAACATCTCTTGCAGGACGAGGGCAGAAAGGCAATGGATAAGCGGATGCGGATGAGCCGCATCAAGAATATCAGGGAACTCCAGGCGCTCCAGCATGAGGTCGATCACATTAAGCAGGCCAACGGGCAACTCGAAGAGGAGTTGATCGGGATCCTAGAAGATCTGGAGGCGCGAGCGGCCCTTCTCCGGGAAAAAGACACGGAGCTTAAAGGGCTGGAGCAGGCGTGGGGCGAAGGCAAGGGAGAATTGGAGGCGCGGGTGGCGCAGATTGACAAGGAGGTTGCGGAGACGTCCGCGTTTCGCCAAACCATCGTTGCGCAGCTCAACGGAGAGCTGATCGAACGCTACGAGCTCATCTTTTCACGCCGCGGAGGCATGGCTGTGGTGGCGGTCTCTGGGGGGATCTGCCAGGGCTGCTTCATGAACATTCCGCCCCAGCTCTGGAACGAGATCATGAAGAGCGAGAGACTGAATCTCTGCCCCAGTTGTCATCGTATTCTCTACTACAGGCCGACAGTCCCAAGCGGCAAGCAGATCTGAGGCCTATGGCGGGCGATCCCGGAGGGGAGTGGTTGCTCATGGTGGATGGAGCGTCGCGGGGAAATCCGGGGGAAGCGGGCTGTGGCGCGGTGATTTACGGCGAGACCGGCAAAACTCTCCGAGAACTCTGCCGCTACCTGGGGCATGCGACTAATAATGTCGCCGAGTATGAGGGGCTTCTCATGGGCCTTGAGGAGGTCCTGCGGTTGGGTGGGCAGCGGCTGCGAGTCGAGAGCGATTCCCAGCTTTTGGTGCGCCAGCTCAACGGTTTGTACCGAGTCAAGGACCGAAAATTAAGCCAACTCCATCATAAGGCGCAGGGGCTGTTGCGCCAGCTCGACACGTATCGTATCATTCATGTGAGGCGCGAACAAAACCGCGTGGCCGATCGATTGGCCAATCAAGCGATCGATGACGCGAATAAAAAAGGTTTAAGGGTTAGAGACTTCTAGAATAGTCGGGCTAAAGTAGATCAAGCGATCGCTCCTGGCTTCTCCAACACGTGAGGCGCCGGGAGAGGAAAGTCCGGACTCCACAGGACAGGGTGGCCGCTAACGGCGGCCCCGAGTGATCGGGGGAAAGTACCACAGAAAACATACCGCTCTCCGCCTTAGGCGGAGGGTAAGGGTGAAAAGGCGAGGTAAGAGCTCACCGGTCCGCCAGTGATGGTGGATGCTTGGCAAACCCCACCTGGAGCAAGACCAAATAGGAGGGTTGGGTCGTCCGCCCTTAGCCCTCGGGTAAGGTCGCTTGACCCTGTGAGCGATCACAGGGCAAGATGAATGATCGCTGTGGCCTCTGGTAGAGGCTATTACAGAATCCGGCTTATCGATCTGCTTTAGCCTTGTTTTCTTCCTCGTTAAGCAGCCCACCGCCAAGTCTCCACAAAAAGTTCTACATCAACATCTTGTGATTTTGTCCGACAATCCACTCCGGTGTCACAACATGTTGTGGTGCACCGCTGGGTCAGCTCACCAGAAGCTCGCCTGGCGTCAATTTTTTTATTGACAGACAGGTCACGGGAAGCTATATATCGGCCCTAAGTGGGATAAAGTGGGATAAAATCCCATAAAGTTCCCAGAATGTAAACCTATGTTTCGTGGCAGCTTCGAGCATACTCTTGACGCTAAGGGACGGCTGAGCGTCCCGGCAAAGTTTCGCGAGGTCCTCTTAGGAAAGGGAGACGACCGCATCGTCATCACCAACTTCGTCGTCGATTCCACCCGCTGCTTGGATATTTATCCGCTCGACGAATGGCTTCGCTTTGAGGAGGAGATCAGAAAGAAACCAAGATTCGAACGCCGCATGGTTTCGTTTCAAAATTACTACTTTGGGGGCGCCAGTGAGTGTGTCGTGGACAAGCAAGGGCGCATCCTTATCCCCCCGCTGCTGCGCCAATACTCGAATCTGAAGCGCGATGTCGTCTTAGTTTCCGCTCTCGACAAATTCCGCGTCTGGGACAAGGAGGCTTGGAAGAAGGTCTTTGCTGAGGCCGAGGACAAGTTGATGCAGGATCCTGATTTTCTCGGCGACTTGGGGCTCTAAGTCTAACGGCCCGGGAGGTTGGGGAAAAGCCCACCGCTGCGGGCCGAAGGAGAAAAGGAATGCTGCAGCGAAAAATTATCCAAGATGTTTCGGTGATCGATATCACCGGCGATATTGATTTTCGCGAGATGATCAGAATCAAGGATGTGATCGGCTCCTTGATTGACAGGGAACAGACCAAAGTGGTCTTGCACCTCAGGGGCGTCGATCACATCAATTATCTCAGCATCGGAGTCTTGCTTGAGCGCCTGAAGGTCCTGCGAAACTTGAATGGCGATTTGAAGCTGGCGGGGATGACTCCGTATGTCCGCGATATCTTCCGCGTCGTCGGGATGGATCAGTTTTTCGAGGACTATACAACGCTGGAAGACGCCATCGACAGTTTCGACGATGATTGGGAAGGGGATGGAACGTATCATTAATGGTGTACGCGCATGCGCCGGTGATGGCGCAGGAGGTCATGGAGCTCCTGAGGCCCGAGGCGCAGAGGAAATATCTTGATGGCACCCTAGGAGGTGGAGGGCACAGCGAGAAGATTCTCGAGCTAAGCAGCCCGGACGGGATGGTCCTGGGACTGGATTGGGACGAAGAGGCGGTCGCGGCGGCGCGACAGCGGCTTGAGAGATTTGGCGACCGACTTGTGGTTCGGCGCGCGAATTTTCGGGAGGCGAGGGGAATCCTGCAGCAGCTCGGCTGGGGCCGAGTAGACGGTGTTCTACTAGATCTCGGCCTTTCCTCCCATCACGTCGAGTCTGCGGAGCGAGGGTTCAGCTTCCATGCGCAGGCCAGGCTCGATATGAGAATGGATCGGCGCCGCACTCTCGACGCGAGCGAGGTGGTGAACAGCTTTTCCGTTTCCGAGCTTGCGCGAATATTACGGGAATATGGCGAGGAGCCGCGTGCCCGCCAGATTGCCTTGGCCATCGACGCTCAGCGCAAGCGTGGCAGGATCGCGAACACGAAGGAGCTGGCACAACTCGTGGCGCGAGTTGCGGGGAGAAAGCGCGGTCGCATCCACCCGGCGACGAAGACTTTTCAGGCGTTAAGGATCGCGGTGAATCGAGAGCTGGAAAACTTGGAGGGATTTCTGGAGGATGCTTATGAACTCCTGCGCTCCAACGGACGCATGGTTGTGATCTCCTTCCATTCGCTGGAAGATCGGCTGGTCAAGCAGGCCTTCCGAAAATGGAGTCGGAGCTGCATCTGCCCTCCCAAAACTCCCATTTGTCGTTGCGGCTGGAGCCAGCAGGTAAAGCTGCTAACTTCCAGGCCTCGTCTCCCCTCACACGCGGAGCTTGAGCACAACCCCCGGGCCCGCTCGGCGAAGCTCCGGGCGGTAGAGCGACTGTAGGAGAATCCGAGATGGCAACAGCCCTGAGTAGAAAGATTTGGGGCCTTAGTCTCCTCAAACGGAGCCACGCCGGGCCGAGCCGCGCCTCTAGGCGCAGAAGCTCTTTCTTGCCGGTTTTGTCCCTCGGGCTTGGTTTAGTCGCCATCGCCCTGCTGCATGTCTGGCTGAGGCTGCAGGTGGTCCATCTCGGTTATATCCTTTCCACCACGAGCAAGCTGCGGAGCCAGCTGGAGCAGGAGAATCGCGAGCTCAAGGTGGAGCTGGCGACCTTAACTTCGCCGGACCGGCTGGAGGCGATCGCCCGATCCAGATTGGGAATGGTCGAGCCGGAACGGGGTCAGGCGGTGATTTTGCCATGAAGCGTTCTTTTGCTGGAATCAAATTTCGCCTCGCCCTCGCTGGGGTTTTTTTCTTACTGTTGTTTTTAGCCATCACGGTCCGCGCCTTTCAGCTCCAGATACTTGAGGGGGAAAAGCTCAAGCGGCTGGGCGAGAGACAACATCTCAAAGAATGGATCGTCCTTCCCAAGCGAGGCACGATTCTCGATCGCTCCGGAGAGCCGCTGGCGCTGAGCCTGGAGGGACAGTCGGTCTACGCCCGCCCGCACCGCCTCAAGGAATCGCAGGCCGTGGGCCGCAGCCTAGCTCAGGCCCTGGCCATGGATCCGGCGGAGGTTATGCAGAAGCTCGCCGTGGACAAGCCGTTTGTGTGGGTGAAGCGCCAGGTGACGCCCAAAGAAGCGGAGCGGATCGAAGCCCTCAATCTCGATGGTGTCGGGATCTACTATGAGCCGAACCGCTACTATCCCCAGGGCCAGCTTGGGGGGCAGGTGATCGGATTTGTCGGCCGGGACTCGCAGGGGCTCGAGGGCGTCGAGATGCATTACAATCACTATCTGCGCGGCGAGAGTGGTTCTTCGCTCGTCGAGCGTGATGCCTTGGGCCGCCGGGTGCTGGTCCAGGGAGTGGAAGAGCTCCAGATCCCGCCGGGATCCGATATACAACTGACGCTGGATACTTCGATCCAGCACCTGGCCGAAAAAGAGCTAGAGGCCTCAGTGGCCAAATACCGCGCCAAGGCGGGGATCGCCGTGGTGGTGGAACCGTTCACCGGCGAGGTTTTGGCCCTGGCCAACTACCCTTACTTCAATCCCAATAACTTCACTAGACAGTCCTCGGATCAGTGGCGCAACCGGGCGGTGACAGACAGCTTTGAGCCTGGCTCTACCTTTAAAACGATTTTGGCTGCCGCAGCGCTCGAAGAGGGAGTCGTAGGCAAAGAAGATCTATTTTATTGTGAGTATGGGAAGTACCTTTTTGCGGGAAGGATCATCCATGACGCGCATGAATACGGCTGGCTTCCCTTCTCCAAGATCATCCAGCATTCCAGCAACATCGGCGTGACCAAGGTGGCGGAAAAGCTTAACAAGGAGCGCTACTACAAGTACATCGAGAAATTTGGCTTTGGTCAGGCAACCGGTGTTGACCTGCCCGGGGAGGCGACCGGCGTGGTCCGGCCCGTGGGCAAGTGGGCCATGATCGACTTGGCCACTCATTCCTTTGGCCAGGGTATCTCGGTGACCCCGATTCAGCTTTTGATGGCCTACGGGGCGATCGCAAACGGCGGTTTTCTCATGCGGCCCTTTTTGGTCCGCCGCGCGGTCGGTCCTGATAGCCGGGTGCTGTGGGAGAATCAGCCCCACGTCGTGCGCCGCGTCATCTCGGAAACGACGGCCCGCACGCTCACCTCAATTCTCAAAGGGGTGGTCGACGATGGGGGTACGGGAGTGATGGCCAGCATGGAGGGTTTTGAGGTCGCGGGCAAGACCGGCACGGCCCAGAAGCCGGATCTGGTCCGCGGCGGGTATTCAGCTAAAAAGAGAGTTGCCTCTTTTATCGGTTTTGTTTCCGCCGATGATCCGCGTCTTGTTATGCTGGTTATTATCGACGAGCCGGAGGTCAATGTTTACGGTGGCACGGTTGCGGCCCCAGCGTTTCGCAACATCGCGAGCGCAAGTCTACAACGGCTCGGAGTTGTGCCCGACAAGCTTACGCCTCAGCCGATCCCGGCTGTGGCCATGCAAGAGGCGAGCCTCACGCGGCTGGAGCGCAGCAATGACCGCGGCGTGGTCCGGGAAGAGAGGGCTCTAGAGGTTCCTGACTTTATCGGCCTTAGTCTGCGCGAAGCAGTGGAGAAAGCCAGGGCGCTGAAGCTTAAGGTCGAGATGCGGGGCAACGGCTACGTGATCAAGCAGTCGCCTGCCGCTGGCGCCACCTGGGGAAGGGGCGAGATGCTGACCCTCAACCTACAGGGTTGATGAGGATGCGGCTCAGCGAACTCTTGCAGACGGGTGAGGTGGAAGAGACCGAGGGAGATCTGGATCGGCTGGTTACCGGGCTTGCGTATGACTCACGGGAGGTGAAAAGGGGCTCCATCTTTTTTGCCGTTCCCGGCGCGCGGGCAGATGGGCATGACTTTATCACGCAGGCTTTAGAGAAAGGCGCCGTCGCCGTGGTCGTCGAGCGGAAGATCGCTCCTCCGGCTGGGGCCACGTGGGTTCGAGTGCGCAGTGTCCGGCGCGCCATGGGCACATGGGCAGCTCGATTCTATGACTATCCCAGTCGCGGCTTGGTGCTGGTCGGAGTCACGGGAACTAACGGCAAGACGACGGTGACGTATCTTGTGGAGTCGATTTTCCGCGCCGCCGGAATGGTCCCAGGGGTCATCGGGACGGTCAATTACCGCTATGGTGACCGCGCCTTGCCAGCGCTTCAAACGACGCCCGAGTCGATAGATCTCCAGCGCCTTCTGGCGGAGATGGCCAAGGCCGGCGTGCAAGACGTCGCGATGGAGGTCTCGTCGCACGCGTTGGAGCTGGAGCGGGTGCGGGACATAGATTTCGATGCAGCTATCTTCACCAATCTCACGCGCGATCATCTCGATTTTCACTCGGATATGGAGCATTATTTCTTGAGCAAGAGCAAGTTCTTCTCGGATTATCTCCCTTCTAGCGCCAAGAAAAACAAGTCGGCTGTCATTCACGGCGGAGATCCCAAAGGGCGCGAGCTGCTGGAAATAGTCCAGGGTTTGGGACTGAAAGCTGTGACTTATGGTCAGGGCCGGGAGTGGGATGTCCATCCACTGGCACTGGAGAGCGATCTTGACGGTCTTCGCGGCAAGATCCAGGTGAAAGAGCGGGTGCTTGAATTTTCCTCCCGGCTGATCGGGTCGACCAATCTGGAAAATATTTTGGCCGCAGCGGCGGCCGGTTTTTCTTTGGGGCTGGAGCCGGGCGCGATCTCCAGCGGGATCGCGCGGCTGGCATCGGTTCCCGGGAGATTGGAGAGGATCGAGAACCGCCGCGGTTTCTCCGTCCTGGTCGATTATGCCCACACGCCTGACGCCTTGGAAAGGGCGCTGCGCGTCCTGCAGCCTCTCGCCCGGGGAAAGTTGATCACGGTTTTCGGCTGCGGCGGTGACCGGGATCGCGGCAAGAGGCCGCTCATGGGTGAGATCGCCGCGCGCCTCAGCGACCTAACCGTTCTTACATCAGATAATCCGCGCACTGAAGAGCCGCTCAAGATTCTCGAACAGATCGAAGTCGGAGTGCGTAAAACCGCCCTGACTAAATTTCAGATTTCAGATCTCAGATCTCAAATATCAAATTCAAAATTCAAAATTCAAAATTCAAAATTTGAAAGAGGTTATTTCGTTGAGCCGGACCGCCGCGCCGCTATTCGTTTGTCTTCGCGCCTCGCGCGTCCTGGCGATCTGGTCCTGATTGCGGGGAAGGGCCACGAGGATTACCAGATCCTCGGATCGAAGCGGATCCATTTCGACGATCGGGAGGTGGTGAGAGAAGAGCTGGCGCGGTTGGGGAACAAGAAGTAAGAGCGAAGAGCAAAGGGCATGGGCGTCCGTAGATTATGTCGTGGAGCGTGGAAGAGATCCTGCTGGCTACAGGTGGGAAGGTAATACGGAAAGGAGATCGGAGCGTTTTTCGTGAGATCGTGACCGATTCGACCAAGGCAGGAAAGGGATCTGTGTTCGTCGCGCTCAAGGGACAAAGCTTCGACGGCCACCAGTTTCTTGGAGACGCGGCGCGCCGCGGAGCGGCTTGCTTGGTCGTCCACAAGCGGTCCGCGGTCTCTCAGCTAAGAGAGGCGACGGTGATTCAGGTTCGAGACACGCTCAAGGCTTTGGGCGATTTGGCCCATTATCGGCGCTCGGTTGTGACACCCAAGGTGCTGGCCATCACTGGTTCCAATGGCAAGACGACGACCAAGGAGATGGTTGCCGCCATTCTTGAGCGCGCCTCGTTAAACGGCGAATCGCTGCGCGGGAGAGTTTTAAAAACCGAAGGAAATTATAACAACCTCGTCGGGTTGCCTCTGACCCTGCTGCGTCTTCGGGGCCGAGAGAAGGTAGCGGTTCTGGAAATGGGCACGAGTAGTCCCGGGGAGATCGCGCGGCTGTGCCAGATTGCCGGACCCGACATGGGTCTCATCACCTCGATCGCCCCGGCTCATCTGACTGGGCTGCGGACTGTCGCAGGCGTGGCGCGGGAAAAAAGGGAGCTTTTTCGAGCTATGAATTTCCGGGGCATTGCCGTCGTGAACGCGGACGACCCAAGGGTGCGCCGTTTAGGGGCCAAGTTCCGCGGGGCGAAAATCACCTATGGGAAAGAGGGTGAGGTGCGGGGAGAGGGCGGGAAATTTCTTGGCGCCGAAGGAACCGATTTTGTCCTGCGAGTGGGCAGGAGGCGGCAGAATATCCGGCTCAAGCTCTGCGGCGAGCATAATCTCTCCAACGCCCTGGGCGCGGCGGCGATGGCCTATGGATTCGGGGCGGACCTCGACAGCATCCGCGTCGGTCTGGAAGCTGTTCGGCCTTTCCCCATGCGGATGGCGGTCGAACGATGGCGAGGCGTTGGCGTCATCAACGACGCCTACAATGCCAATCCGGCCTCGATGGAGGCGGCACTCAGGACACTCAGTCAGATTGCGGCCAGGGGAAAGAAGTTTGCGATCCTGGGAGATATGCTCGAGCTGGGCGGCCAATCTGGCAAGCGTCATCTAAGACTGGGAAGGCTGGCGGCCAAATATGGGATGGACCAGCTCTACCTGCTGGGGCAGCAGGCCCACTTGGTAAAAAAAGGGGCATTGCGCGCGGGCATGGAAGAGAGCCGGGTGCTGATCGGAAAGAGTCACCGGCACATTGCCTCACTGGTCCGGAAACGGGCCAGAAGGAGAGACTGGATGCTCTTGAAAGGCTCGCGCGGCATGGAGATGGAGAAGGTGCTCACGGCGCTCAGGGAGACAGGAGTGTGACCGTGCTTTATTATTTGCTGTATCCCCTGCATACCACCCATTCGGCTTTCAATGTCTTCCGCTACATCACCTTCCGCGCCGCCATGGCTGCGCTCACGGCGCTGTTGATCTCATTCCTCTTTGGCCCCTTTCTGATCCGTTCCCTTGCGGCCATGCAGATCGGCCAGCCGATTCGCGAAGATGGCCCCGCAGCGCATGCGACGAAGGTCGGCACGCCTACCATGGGAGGGGTGCTGATTATCCTCGCCCTGTTTCTTGCCACGGTGATGCTGGCCGATGTGGTCAATCTCTACATCACGGTGGCTGTCTTTGTGACCGCGGGCTTCGCCGTGATCGGTTTTGTCGACGACTCTCTGAAGCTCAAACGCAAGAGCAGCCACGGCCTCTCTGCGCGGGTCAAGTTGCTGCTCCAGTTGGCCGTGGCCTTGGCCGCCGCGGTCGTTCTTTACCGCCAGCCTTTTTTTAGCAGCGTCCTTGGGGTTCCGTTCTTCAAGACCATCCGTCCGGATCTCGGCGTCTGGTACATCCCGTTTGCCATGCTGGTGGTCGTGGGCACCTCCAACGCAGTCAACCTGACCGACGGTTTGGACGGCCTCGCGATCGGGCCCGTGATGATCGCCGCGGGGACTTATGCCTTCATCGCCTATGTGACCGGCCACAAGGGGTTGTCCGAGTACCTTCAGATCCCTTACGTGGCCGGCGTCGGGGAACTCAGTGTCTTCTGCGCCGCCGTGGTCGCGTCGGGCCTGGGCTTTCTCTGGTTCAATACTTACCCGGCGCAGATGTTCATGGGAGATGTCGGCTCTCTGGCGCTCGGCGCGGCGCTGGGCATCGTGGCGGTCATGACGAAGAACGAGGTGCTGCTGGTCATCGTTGGCGGCGTGTTCGTGATCGAGGCGCTGTCGGTGATTTTTCAGGTGGCTTCTTACAAGCTGAGGCGCAAGCGGGTTTTTCTCATGGCGCCGATCCACCATCACTATGAGCTCAAGGGTTGGCCCGAGCCTCAGATCATTGTTCGCTTTTGGATCATCTCGATCATTTGCTCGCTGGTCGCGTTGAGCACGCTGAAACTCAGATGAGGAGAAGAAGGACCGACGTGATCGTGCTCGTTGCTCGCGCTCGATCACGAACACGAATCACGAACACGAGCTACGAAACTCATGGATCTCAAAGGCAAGAGGGTCATGGTCGTGGGCCTTGCGCGAACGGGGAGTGCGGCGGCCCGTTTTCTCGTCGAGCAAGGAGCAGAGGTGCTGGTGAGTGATTGCAGAAATGAATCTGAGCTTAACCGTGAAGTGACGGCTCTCGCCGGCCTGCCCGTCCGCTGCTTTCTCGGTGGTGAAGATCCGGCGTGGCTGGATGGGGTTGAGCTGTTGATCCCCAGCCCGGGCGTTCCGCCGGAGAATCCGCTGCTTCAAGCGGCGGGCAGACGAGGAATCGAGATCCTCAGCGAGATCGAGCTGGCCTATCGTTTTCTCCGGGCGCCTCTGGTTGCGATTACGGGGACCAACGGGAAGAGCACGACGACGGCGCTCGTCGGAGAGATGCTCAGGGCTTACGGCCTCAATGTCTTTGTCGGCGGGAACATCGGCGCGCCTCTGATCGGCTTTATCGGCGGCGAGTGGGACTGGGGTGTGGTGGAGGTCAGCAGCTTTCAACTTGAATGGGTAGAAAAATTCCAGCCCAGGATCGCGGCCCTGCTGAACTTAACCGAAGACCATCTCGACCGCTATCCGAGCTTTCAGGCTTACTGTCAGACCAAGGAGCGGATCTTCAGCGCCCAGCGCGACAGCGATGTCGCGGTCCTTAATCGTGACGATCCTCTGGTGTGGTCTATAAGGGGGCGCGTCCGCTCCCGTGTCGTCTCCTTCGGCTGGGCGGCGGTGGACGAAGGCGTATACGCGACGCAAGAGGAGATTATTTGGCGGAGCGCCGGCAAGGAGGAGCGTTTCTCTCTGGCGCGGGCGAGGATCCAGGGGGTGCACAATGTTGAGAATCTCATGACCGCCACGGCCGCGGCAAAGGCGGTCGGCGCTCCAGCGGCGGCCATCCAAAAAGTCGTTGACGATTTTCCCGGGCTTGAGCACCGGCTCGAATTTGTCCGCGACAAAGATGGCGTGCGCTATTTCAACGACTCCAAGGGGACCAACGTCGGCGCAGTGGTGAAATCGCTGGCGAGCTTCTCGGCGCCGGTGCTGCTTTTGGCCGGCGGCGTCGATAAGGGCGGCGATTACCGCCCATTGGAAGATGAGATCAGGCGAACGGTGAAAAAGCTCATTCTCTTCGGCGCGGCCAAGGAGAAGATCCGCGCGGCGCTTGGTCACCTGACCGAGACCGTCGTCGTGGAGAGTTTCGAGGCGGCGGTCCAGGAAGCCTACAGGAGCAGCCGGCCCGGAGACGTCGTGCTGCTCTCTCCCGCCTGTTCGAGCTTTGACATGTTTCAGGATTATACGGAAAGGGGAAAGCGCTTTAAGGCGCTGGTTCAGGGACTATGAGAGACGGAGTCGCTGTTGACGGGTGGCTCTTCTTCGCCGTGGCCGCCCTGCTAGCTGTGGGGATCACGATGGTGCTCAGCACCAGCTATCTCTACTCACAGGAGCGCTTCGGCGACGGGACCTACTTCTTCCGCAAGCAGCTCATCGCCGCAGGCGTGGGGCTCGTGGCTCTATTCATCTCCGCCCTGCTTCCGCCCGCAGCGTACCGCCGCTTCGCCTATCCTCTCTTGGCGCTCGTCCTGCTGTTGTTGATTCTGATCCTGTTGCCGGGGATCGGCGTTGAGCGCGGCGGCGCCAGGCGCTGGCTTTCCATCGGTGGCTTCGCCTTTCAACCCGCGGAGCTGGCCAAGCTGTCCCTCGTGCTGTACCTGGCCCACTCGCTAGCCAAGAAAGCCGACAAGGTGGGCATCTTTTCCATAGGTGTCCTGCCCCATCTGGTGGTCGGCGGACTCTTCTTGGGGCTGATCGTGGTGGAGCCTGATCTAGGCACCGCGTTGACGCTCGGCTTGGTTCTCCTTCTCATGCTCTTCGTCGCCGGCGCGAAGTGGTCGCATCTCGCGCTGATAGGCTTATCAGCCTTGCCGGTTCTAGCTTTCGCGGTGATCGGCGCAGAGTACCGCCTGCGGCGGCTGCTAACTTTTCTGGATCCCTGGCGCGACGCCTCGAAGAGCGGCTTTCAGATCATTCAATCGTATATCGCGTTCGGCTCCGGCGAGCTGTGGGGCCGGGGTCTGGGTGAGAGCCGCCAGAAACTGTTCTACCTGCCGGAGGCGCACACGGACTTTATCTTTTCCGTGATCGGAGAGGAGATGGGACTTCTGGGAGCGCTCAGCGTGCTGGCGCTCTTTGCCATCATCATCGTCCGCGGGCTGCGTCTTGCGGCGAAGATCGAGGAACCTTTCAGCCAGCAGCTAACTTTTGGATTGACGACGCTGCTGGGGCTCCAGGCGTTGATTCACATGGGGGTGGTCATGGGGCTGATGCCGACAAAAGGGCTGGTGCTTCCGTTCATCAGCTACGGCGGCTCGGCGATGGTCATGAACCTCATCGAGGCAGGGATGCTGCTCAGTCTGTCGCGCGGGAGACGGTGAGAATGCGGGTGATCATGGCCGGCGGGGGAACCGGAGGACACCTCTTCCCCGGCTTGGCTGTGGCGCAGGAATTTCGCAAGCGAGATAGCATGACGGAAATTCTGTTTGTCGGCACCAAACTGGGGATTGAGAGCCGGGCGGTTCCCGCTGCGGGCTTTCCCCTCGAGGTCATCCCGGTCAGAGGGGTCAAAGGCAGAGGGCTGCGTGGTTTGATCGAGGCAATGTACGGCGTGCCGGTGAGTTTTTTTCGCTCGCTCGGAATCATCGGACGGTTCCGACCCGATTGCGTCATCGGCCTCGGGGGCTATGCGTCCGGGCCTCTTTTACTCGCGGGAAAGGCGAAGAGGATCCACTGCGCCGTGATGGAGCAAAACCTGCGTCCCGGACTCACCAACCGAACCTTGGGCCGGATCGTGGATCGCATCTTTACCGCCTATGAGGGAAGCGCCCGCTACTTTCCCCGCGCCCGTGTGATCGAGACCGGAAATCCGGTGCGCTGGCAGAGTCTTCCTGAGGTCAGGAAAGACGCCAAGTTCACTGTGCTCATGTTCGGCGGCAGCGCCGGAGCGCACCGCATAAATCTCTGCGTGGTCGAAATGCTCAAGAGACTCGGGGATCTGGCTGCGGGGCTCAGGATCATCCACCAGACCGGAGAAGCAGATATGGAATGGGTGAGGGCCGCGTACGGCTCTTTTCCCTGTGAAGCCGAGCTGCTGCCGTTCATCAACAAGATGGACGAGGCCTACGCCAGGGCCGATCTTGTCGTCTGCCGGGCCGGGGCGACGACGATCGCCGAGCTTACAGCATTCGGGAAGCCGGCGGTCCTGATTCCCTATCCGTATGCGGCCGATGGTCACCAGAGTTTGAACGCGGAGGCGCTGAGGGAGCGTGGCGCGGCCGAAGTGATCCTCGATCAGGAGCTGGACGGAGAGAAGCTGGCGGCGCGGATTCGCGCCCTCTATCTGGATCGCGCGCGGCTCGCGGTGATGGCCCAAGCGGCGCGGCGGCTCGGCCGGCCGGAAGCGGCAAAAAAAATCGTCGATGAGTGTTATGCGCTGGTCGAAAGATAGAAGAGTTCAAGTCGTTCAAGTTGTTCAAGCCGTTTAACGATTTGAACGTTTTGAACGTTTTGAACGTTTTGAACGATTTAAACGCATTGAACGTGTTTCTATGTTGCAAAAAAAACACCGGGTCCACTTCGTCGGGATCGGCGGCATCGGCATGAGCGGCATCGCTGAAGTCCTGCTGAACTTGGGCTACTCGGTCACGGGCTCGGATCTGCGCGAGAGCGACGCGACGCATCGGCTCCGCTCCTTGGGCGCGGAGATCTTTCTCGGCCATAGAGAGGCCAATCTTAGCGGCGATCCGTCGGTGGTGGTGATCTCCACCGCGGTGAAATTCTCCAATCCCGAGGTCGTCGAGGCGCGCCGGCAAAATATTCCTGTAATACCGCGCGCCGAGATGCTCGCCGAGTTGATGCGGATGAAGTACGGCGTGGCGGTGGCCGGAAGTCACGGCAAGACCACCACGACCTCGATGATCGCGGCGATCCTCAGCGCCGCTGGCCTGGACCCCACGATGGTCATCGGCGGCAGGGTCAGATCCCTCGGCAGCAACGCCAGGCTGGGACAGGGAGAGATCCTGGTGGCCGAGGCGGATGAGAGCGACGGAACTTTTCTGCTGCTTTCTCCCACGATCGCCGTGGTCACGAACATCGACCGCGAGCACATGGATTTTTATCAGACCATGGATCGTCTCACAGAGAGCTTTCTCGATTTCATCAACAAGGTGCCGTTCTACGGCCTTGCCGTCCTGTGCCTGGACCATCCCAATGTGCGCGCGTTGTTGCCCAAGGTCAGGAAGCGCTTCGTCACCTACGGCTTTTCTCCGGAGGCCGACTTTACCGCCCACGATCTTCAGAGCCGGCCCATGGAGGTTGAGTTTTCGGTGGCGCGCCGCGCGAAAGATTTGGGCCGGCTGCGACTCCGCTTGCCAGGGCGCCACAGCGCGACCAATGCCCTGGCCGCTGTAGCGGTCGCTCAGGAACTGGAGGTCCCCTTCGGCCGGATCGCGGAAGCCTTGGAATCTTTCGCCGGCATTCACCGCCGCTTCGAAGTCAAAGGCGAGCCCAACGGGATCCTGGTGATCGACGATTACGGCCATCATCCTGTGGAGATCCAGGCGACGATCCAGGCGATTCGCGACAGCTGGAAGCGCCGTCTCACCGTTGTTTTTCAGCCCCATCGCTACAGCCGCACGCGCGATCTGTTCGACGACTTTTCGACTTCGTTCGAAGAGGCGGATCGCCTGGTCCTCACCGAGATTTATTCCGCGGGAGAAGAGGCGATGGCAGGAACCTCCGGCAAGTCCCTCTATCAGGCGATCAAGCGGCGCGGCCACCTCGAGATCGAATACGTTCCGGACAAGGAGGAAATTGTGAAGCGCCTGCTCCCGAAGCTAGAGCCTGGAGACATCGTGCTGACCTTGGGCGCGGGCGACATCTATAAGGTCGGAGAAAAACTCGTGGAGGCGCTGCAATTAGGGAATGGAGTAATGGAGTAATGGAGTGATGGGTAATGCAGGAATGGAGCGAGCACAATACTCCAATACTCCAATACTCCAGTACTCCAACACTCCAAGAATCCTATGGTGCCAATGAAAAAAGAGGAAAACGAAACCGAGCTGGTCCAGCAGCTTAGGCTTGTGCCGGGTTTAAAGCTGAAGGTCGATGAGCCGCTCGCGCGCTATACGACCATCAAGATCGGCGGTCCCGCCGACTATTTCCTCGACGTGGAAACTGGCCGGGCCTTGATCGAGGCGCTGCGCCTGTTCGACGTTCACCGGATTCCTTTTTGTCTCCTGGGCAAGGGCAGCAATGTGTTGGTCAGCGACCTGGGCGCGCGCGGGGCGGTGCTGCGCCTGGGCGCGGAGTTCAAGCGAATTTCGTGGCGGGAAGAGGACGATCACGCGCTGGTCGATGTCGGCGCCGCCTATCCCGTCACCCAACTCGTGCGCGAGGCGGCGCGCCGCGGATACGGCGGATTGGAGTTCGCCGAAGGGATACCGGGAAGCGTCGGCGGCGCGCTGGTCATGAACGCGGGGGCCTACGGCTCCGAGATGGAGAAGATCGTGGAGCGCGTCGAGGGGGTCACGCTCAACGGGGCCTCGATCAGCCTACGCCGGGACGAGATGGTTTTCACCTACCGCGATTCCCATCTTCCTTCCGGCACCATTGTCACTGCGGTGCGCATGCGTCTCCAGAAGAGAGCCGCGGAAGAGGTGGGAACGAAGGTGCGCGAGCTCGTAAGCAGGAGAAAAAAGAGCCAGCCCGCGGGCTATCCTAACTCCGGCTCGATGTTTCGCAATCCGCCCGGTGATTTCGCCGGCCGGCTGATCGAAGCGGCGGGCTTGAAAGGGAAAAGGATCGGCAGAGCGGAAATCTCCAGCCGCCATGCGAATTTCATCGTCAATCTGGGCGGCGCGCGCGCCGAGGACGTCAAGAGCCTCATGGAGCTGGCCCGGTCGGAAGTGAAACAGAGATTCGGCGTCGAGCTTTCGCCTGAGGTACGATTCTTGGGAGAGTGGCCGTCCAGCGTGGGAGGCAGTTGAGAAGCATGAAGATCTTTTCCTCCCGCGGGAGCAACAAAAAAGCAGAGGCCAAGGGCGGGCGCCTCCGCCTGCTGACCGAGATCGCTTTGGGCCTCGCGCTGGCTTCGCTGCTGCTCTTTTATGTGGACTGGCCTCGCGTGATCCGCGCCGCGCGTCAAACGCGCGATGCGTTTCTCAACCACGAGATTTTCTCCGTGCGCGAGATCAAGGTGAAGGGCGGCGAAAAGGTAGGCGGCAGCGAGATTGTCGCGATGGCGGGTTTGAGCCACGGGGTCAGCATCTGGAGAGTCGATCCCGAGGCGATAGAAAAAAAGGTGGCGCGCCATCCGTGGGTGAGCCGGGTGCTGGCGCGCCGGGAGTTTCCACGCCGGCTCGTGATCGAGGTCGAAGAGCGGGAGGCCAAAGCGATCGCAGTCCTGGGAAAGCTCTATTACGTCGATCGGGAGGGGTTCATTTTCAAAGCGGTCGAGGAGGGAGAAAGGACGGACCTTCCGCTGCTCACGGGATTGCAGCAGGAGGATCTCCGCTATCCGACTTCCTTTGCAACGCGTCAGCGGATTCAGCAGGCGCTCCGATTGAACGAGCTCATGGGAAAAGAGCCCTTTGCCCTTTCTGAGATCCATTTTCTTTCCCAAGGGGGATTGATCGTTTATCCCCTGGGCTACCGCGTCGCGCTGCAGATGGGCTCTGGCAATTGGGAGGACAAGCTCAAGCGGCTCCAACGGGTCCTGGCGCTGTGGAAGGGCAACGAAGATCGGCTCGCTGTTCTGGATTTGAGCTTCCGCGATCAGGTCGTCGCCAGGATAAGAAAGGTTGAAGGGTTGAAGGGATTTTAAATTTTGGATTTTGGATTGAATCTAAAATCGGAAATCTAAAATCCAAAATAGAGATATGGGCAAGAGAAATAGCCTCGTCGTGGGTGTGGACATCGGGACCTCCAAGGTCTGCGCGGTCGTCGGCGAGATGACCGATCGGGGAGTGGAGATCATCGGCGTGGGCACCCACGCCTCTCAAGGGCTGCGCAAGGGCGTGGTGATCAATATCGAAAGCACGGTCGAATCGATCAAAAAAGCGGTCGAGGAGGCGGAGCTGATGGCCGGGTGCGAGATCAATTCCGTCTTTACGGGCATCGCCGGCGGTCACATCAAGGGGTTCAACAGCCACGGGATGGTGGCGGTCAAGAATAAAGAGGTGAGCCAGCGGGACGTCGAGCGCGTGATCGACGCGGCGAAGGCGGTGGCGATCCCCATGGACCGCGAGGTGCTGCACATCCTTCCGCAGGAGTACGTCATCGACGAGCAGGACGGGATCAAGGAGCCGCTTGGGATGTCCGGGGTCAGGCTGGAGGCCAAGGTCCACATCGTCACCGGCGCCGTCACCTCGGCTCAGAACATCATCAAGTGCTGCAACCGGACCGGCCTCAACGTGGCGGACATCGTGCTCGAGCCGCTGGCCTCTGCCGAGGCGGTGCTGACGCCCGAGGAAGGAGAGCTGGGCGTGGCGCTCGTGGACATGGGCGGAGGGACCACGGATATCGCGCTGTTCCATGACGGGGCGGTGAAGCACACCGCGGTTCTGGCCATCGGCGGCAATCACTTGACCAGCGACATCGCGGCCGGACTTCGCACCCCGATCGGCGAGGCGGAGCGGATTAAACAACGGTTTGGTTACGCCCGGACCTCCATGGTCACCAAGGATGAGAAGGTGGAGGTGCCCAGCGTGGGCGGAAAAAATTCCCGCACCATTTCTCGGCAGATCCTGTGCGAGATCATCGAGCCGCGTCTGGACGAGATCTTCCAGCTCATCCGCCGCGAGATCGCCAAGTCCGGCTATGAGGGGTCGTTGGCGTCGGGCATCGTGATGACCGGAGGCTCGACGCTGCTTCCCGGGATGATCGAGATGGCGGAGGAGGTCCTGAGCGTGCCTGTGCGTCTCGGGGTTCCCATGCACGTGGGCGGGCTGATCGACGTCATCTCCAGTCCGATTTACGCCACCGGAGTGGGGCTGGTTCTCTATGGCATGAAGCGGCAGGACAAAAACTTTTTCCGCATCCGCGAGGGCAACATCTTTGGCAAAGTAAGGAATCGCATGACGGATTGGTTCAGCGAGTTTTTTTGAGCAGACATGAAGTCCATTAACCCAAAAGGAGGAATCTATGTTTGAGCTCGTAGAGCACGTTCAGTTGGACGCGCGGATCAAGGTGATCGGCGTCGGAGGCGGAGGCGGGAACGCCATCAACACGATGATCACGGCCAAACTCACCGGAGTGGATTTCATCGCGGCCAATACCGACGCGCAGGCCCTCGGCGCCAATCGGGCCGCGCTGAAGATTCAGCTCGGAGAGCAAATCACGAAAGGGCTGGGGGCCGGCGCGAATCCCGAGGTCGGGCGACGGGCTGCTATGGAGGACGAGGGGAAGATTCGGGACTACCTGGCCGGCGCGGATATGATCTTCATCACTGCCGGCATGGGAGGAGGGACGGGCACGGGAGGAGCGCCGATCATTGCGAAGGTCGCGCGCGAGGTCGGGGCCCTTACCGTCGGAGTGGTCACCAAGCCCTTCGCGTTTGAAGGCAAAAAAAGGATGCGCCAGGCGGAAGAGGGGGTCCAGGAACTCAAGGCGAATGTCGATACCCTGATTGTCATTCCCAATCAACGCCTGTTGAGCATCGCGGCAAAAACCACCACGATGCTGGAGGCCTTCCATAAGGCGGACGATGTTCTGCTCCAGGCCGTGCGCGGCATCTCCGATCTGATCATCACGCCGGGATTGATCAACCTCGATTTTGCCGATATCCGCACCGTGATGGCCGAGATGGGGCTGGCGCTCATGGGCGCGGCTTCCGCCTCAGGCGAAAATCGCGCCGTGGAGGCGGCGCAGAAGGCGATCTCAAGCCCGTTGCTGGAGGATATTTCCATCCATGGGGCGCGGGGGCTTCTCATCAATATCACCGGAGGTCCGGATCTGGGACTCCATGAGGTGAATGAGGCCGCGACGATGATCCAGGAGGAGGCGCACGAAGAGGCCAATATCATCTTTGGCGCGGTGATTGATGAAAAAATGAAAGATGAGATCCGGGTGACGGTGATCGCCACCGGTTTTGGCGAAAAGGAGGAGCGCAGGCCGGCGCTCGGGATCCTGGCCAGCGCCAACAACAGAGGCAAGAAAGTCGTTCATCTGGGGACCATTGTGGACGATCTGGACGCTCCCACTTGGCAGCGCAAGAAGCAGGGCGGCGAAGAGGTCGAGGCGGTGACCCTGGATAAGGAGAAGACCGGACTCCAGTTCGGCCCGGAGGACGACGACCGGTTCGACATCCCGACGTTTTTGAGAAAATAGATGGGCT
>JAHFAP010000175.1 GCA_023250495.1 Deltaproteobacteria bacterium
TTGAAGGGGCCTGTTATAATCCGGCCGGTTTGGTGCGCCATTTCGTCACCGAGCCGGCTCCCCTTTACAAGCCCAAGAAGGGAGGAGAGACAGATCCCAAGCTGGCTACAAAGGTGGAGGTCGGGCTGAAATATCTGGACGAGTTTGCCACCCCGGAGGGAGCGGGAGGGGCGGGAGCAGAGGAGGGATAGATGCCCGACGCCAAGTCGGGCGTTTCGATCGGTCCCGCTGATCCTTGATTCCCAACTGTAATTTACCCAAAGAGCCGGTGGCTTTTTGGGACCCTGTTTAGAGCGAGACAGAATCTCATGGAACTTGCCACGGCCATCTTCTATCTGGTCGCCGCCGTCACTGTCGGCTCTGCCGCGATGGTCGCCTTCTCGCGCAATATCATTTACTCCGCCTTTTCTCTTCTCGGAACCTTTGCGGGGGTGGCGGGCATCTACGTTTTTTTAGGCGCGGATTTCGTCGCCGCCGTGCAGGTGCTGATCTACGTCGGCGGCATCTTGGTGCTGATACTCTTCGCGGTTATGCTGACGCACAGGATTACAGATGTGCAGATCACGAACCGCGCGGCGGGCAGGATTCCCGCGCTGGTGATGGTAGCCGTTTTTATCGCCCTTTTAGTTCAGACCATTCAGGAAACTCCTTGGGTCAAGGCGAAAGAGATCGTTTACGTTCCGACTACAGGAGCCATCGGCGATCTATTTTTGCAGAGCTACCTCCTGCCTTTTGAGCTGGCCTCGTTGGTTTTGCTTGCGGCGCTGATCGGCGCCGTAGTCCTGGCGCGCAAGGAAATCAAGGAGTGACTGGAAAAACCTGAATGGCCATTGGTCTTACTCACTACCTTGTCCTCGGCGCGATCCTCTTCAGCCTGGGCCTTTACACGGTCCTGACCCGGCGCAACGCGATCAGCGTTCTCATGGGGGTGGAGCTGATCTTGAACTCGGCGAATATAAATTATGTTGCCTTCTCTCATTTCAGCAGCGGAAACGTGGACGGCCAGATCTACGCCATCTTTGTGATCATGCTGGCGGCGGCCGAGGCCGCCGTCGGATTGGCCATTGTGCTGGCGATCTTCCAGCTCTTTCATACCATCGACGTGGGAGCGGTGGAGACGCTCAAAGAATAGTTAAAGGGTTCAAGGGTTTAAGGGTTTAAGGGATTGATGGAGCATCCGATACAAACGGATTATCTTAGGTGGATCGTTCTTCTCCCGCTGTTGGGCGCGGGATGGAATGGTCTTTTGGGAGCGCAGCTACAGAAGAGAGTCGGCAAATGGCTGGTGAGCCTCTTTGCCTGCGCTCCGGTGGTGTTCTCGTTTCTCCTCTCGCTTGCGGCCTTCTTCGGCCTCCTCGCTCTTAAGCCCGAGGAGCGCTTCTTAACCGATCGCGTATATGCCTGGCTCTCTCTAGGCTCGCTTCACGTCGATGTCGCCTTCTGGGTAGATCCGCTCTCCGCGGTGATGATCCTGGTGGTCACGGGCATAGGCGGACTCATACACATCTACTCCATCGGTTACATGCATGAAGACCGCTCTTACTGGCGCTACTTCGCCTTTCTCAATCTCTTTACCTTCGCCATGCTGCTGCTCGTCACGGCGGACAATCTCCTCCTCATGTTCATCGGTTGGGAAGGCGTCGGGCTCTGCTCATACGCGCTGATCGGTTTCTGGTATCAGGACCATGTCAATACACGGGCCGGCAACAAGGCGTTCATCGTCAACCGCGTCGGCGATTTCGGTTTCATACTCGGGATCTTTCTGATCTTCTGGTCTTTGGACCAGCAGGGCCACGGCACTGTGGCGTTTCGTGAGATTGCGACGTTTGCCTCTCTGCTCCAGGGGCAGGAAATCTGGGGAATCGGTGTAGTGACGCTAGCGACGCTGTTTCTCTTTCTCGGCGCCACGGGAAAGTCGGCGCAGATTCCCCTCTACGTCTGGCTTCCTGACGCGATGCAGGGCCCGACTCCGGTAAGCGCCCTGATCCACGCGGCCACGATGGTGACCGCCGGGGTTTACATGATCGCCCGGCTCAACTTTCTCTTTTCCATGGCGCCGGTCACGCTGGAGGTGGTTGCCTCGGTCGGAGTGGCCACCGCGCTCCTGGCCGCGACGATCGCACTCACGCAAACCGACATCAAGCGCGTCCTGGCTTACTCCACCATCAGCCAGCTCGGATATATGTTCCTGGCTGCCGGCGTCGCCGCCTATGGCGCGGCGATTTTTCATCTGATGACTCACGCCTTCTTCAAGGCCTGCCTTTTTCTCGGCTCAGGCAGCGTTATTCACGCCATGGGCGGAGAGCAGGACATGAGAAAGATGGGTGGGCTCAGCCGCTCCCTGCCGTGGACTTTCTGGACCTTCACGATCGCGGTCCTCGCGATCGCCGGCACGCCGCTCACCGCGGGCTTTTTCTCCAAAGACGAGATTCTCTGGCAAGCCTTCTCCAGCCCGCACGGCTCGTCGTGGCTATGGTTACTGGGAGTGGCGGGAGCTGGGATGACCGCGTTTTACATGTTTCGCCAGTTGTTTCTGGTCTTTTTCGGAGAGTGCCGCGCCGACCATCACGTGCAAGAACATTTACATGAGTCGCCGAAGGTGATGACTCTGCCGCTCGTGGTCCTGGCCGTCGGATCGATCGCCGCCGGCTGGATCGGTCTTCCGGGGATATTCGGGCCTAATCTTTTCGCTCAATGGCTCGAGCCGGTTTTGGGCGCGGCCCATGAAGCCCACGGGTCGGGAGCGGCTGAAGGAACTCTCATGGTTTTCTCTGTGGGAGTTGCGGCGTTCGGCTTCTATCTCGCCTACCTCATCTACTACCGGCGCGCACTGGCGCCGGAGCACTTTTCCTCTCTGGCCGGCGGGCTGCTTTACCGCCTGTCCTATAACAAGTACTACATTGACGAGATCTACCAGTTTGTCTTCATCCGCGGGACGCTGCTCTTGGCCCGGATCGGCGTCTGGATCGATCAGTACATCATCGATTTCATCGTCGACGGATCAGCCAGGACGACCGCTCTCGTCTCCTGGGTCAACGGCCTGTTTGACAACTATGTCATCGACGGCATCGTCAACCAGCTCGCTGACTCGACCTTCGCCGCTGGGGACAAGTTCAGAAAGGTCCAGACCGGAAACATCAACAGCTACCTCTATGTGATTCTCGGCGCGGTCATCGTTGCGATCATCGTCAAGTTGCGCTATTGGAGCTGAATCCAAATGGGGGATTGGAAAACATGACAGACCACGTTCTTACCTACATGACCTTTTTTCCTCTCGCCGGCATGGTCGTGGTGCTCTTGCTGCCGCGCGAGCGCCACGATCTGGTTCGCTGGGCGTCGGCTCTCTTTACCCTTCCCCCGCTGCTTCTCGCCGTTTGGCTCTATCGCAACTTTGATCCCGTCAACCCGGGTCTCCAGTTTGTGGAAAAGGCCGCTTGGATACCGGCCTACAACATCAACTACTTCGTGGCCGTGGACGGGATCAGCATCTCGATGGTCCTGCTCACTGCCCTGCTCACCTTTCTCTGCATCTTTGCATCCTGGGGAATCGATAAAGGCGTGAAGGGCTACTTCGCCCTCTTCCTGCTGCTCGACACCGGGATGATGGGCGTCTTTGTCGCGCTCGACTTTTTTCTCTTCTACATCTTTTGGGAGGTGATGCTCCTCCCGATGTACTTTTTGATTGGGATATGGGGCGGGCCGCGCCGGGAGTACGCTGCGATCAAGTTTTTTCTCTACACCCTTTTCGGCAGCGTGCTCATGTTGCTTGCGATCCTGGCCCTCTATTTCAGCAGCGAGCCGCATACTTTCGACATGACTCAGCTCATCGCTCAGAGCAGCCGGTACGGCACGACGCCGCTTCACTTTTGGCCGTTCGATCACCTGCGCTGGGGCTTCCAGCACGTGGTCTGGATGGCGCTGTTTATCGGTTTCGCGATCAAGATACCGGCCTTCCCGTTTCACACCTGGCTCCCGGACGCTCACGTCGAGGCGCCGACCGCGATCTCCGTGATCCTGGCCGGCATCCTTCTCAAGATGGGCGCGTACGGCATTCTGCGGATCAATTATCCGATGCTCCCGGAGGCCACCGCGGACCTCGCCTATTATTTTCTCGGCGCTCTGGGGACGTGGAATATCATTTACGGCGCGCTCTGCGCGATGGCGCAGAAGGATTTCAAGAAGCTGGTCGCCTATTCGAGCGTGAGCCATATGGGCTACGTGATGCTGGGGATGGCGAGCTTTACCCCGCAGGGGATCAGTGGCGCGGTGCTGCAGATGTTCAATCACGGAACGATCACCGGCATGCTCTTTCTCCTAGTCGGGGTAATCTACGACCGGGCGCATCACCGCGACATCGATGGATTTGGCGGCCTGGCGGCGGTCATGCCGGTCTACACCGGCGTCAGCGTGCTGGCGTTCTTCGCCTCGATGGGGCTGCCCGGCCTTTCCGGGTTTATCTCGGAAGTGCTGGTGCTGCTCGGCGCGTGGCAGAAATATCCGCTCCTCAGCGCGTTAGGGGCGAGCGGCGTGATTTTGACCGCGGGCTATCTGCTCTGGACGATCCAGCGGGTCTATCTCGGCGCGACCAACGAAAAGTACAAGGCTATGCCCGAGATCAACGGCCGGGAGCTTTTTACCCTGGTCCCTCTGGGAATCATCGTGATCATTCTCGGGGTCTATCCTAACGCGCTCCTCGACCTGCTGCGCGCTTCGCTGGATCAGCTCAATCAATTGGTCATCCCACATCTCAGTTAAGTTCCGATGGACCTGGGAAATATCGCCAGCCTTGACTTTTTCTACCCGGAGGCCATTCTCACCGGCACGATTCTCCTTGTTGTCCTGTTGGATCTCGTGCTGACAAACAAGAGGGCTCTCGGCCTTGTGGCCCTCGCGGGCTGTCTCCTCTCGCTCTGGGCCACTCTGCAGCTCTACGGCACGTCTGGAGGCTGGCTCTTCCACCGGATGATCGTCCTGGACAACTTCAGCCTCTTCTTTAAACTCGTTTCGCTTTTTGCCGCCATCTTGGTTCTCTGGATGTCGCGCGGCAGCCGCGAGGTCGGCGAGGTCCACCAGGGAGAGTATTCGGCGATCCTTCTGAGCTCGACCCTGGGAATGTTTTTCATGGCCTCCTCGACGAACCTGCTGATGGCCTATCTGTCGCTCGAGCTAGTGAGCCTCACCTCCTACATCCTGACCGGATTTTTGCCTCACAACCGCCGCTCAAGCGAGGCGGCGCTTAAGTACCTGATCTATGGTGGCGTGGCGTCGGGAACCATGATCTACGGCATGAGTTGGATCTTTGGGATGGCCGGCAGCCTGGACTACGCGAGGATCAACCAGGCGCTGCTTCAAGGAGAGGCGAATCATCTCGGACTTTTCATCGCCTTTGTCTTCATCCTGGCCGGCTTCGGCTACAAAATCGTTTTTGTCCCTTTCCATATGTGGTCGCCGGATGTCTATCAAGGCGCGCCGACGCCGATCACGGCTTTCCTCTCGGTCGGTTCGAATGCGGCGGGCGTCGCGATTCTCATCCGCTTCTTTTTTCCCGCGGTGTCGCGCCTGGGTGACGACGGGAACTGGATGTTTCTCTCCGGAGTGGAGTGGCCCCACTTTCTGCTCATGGTGAGCATGGTGACCATGACCCTGGGGAACCTCTGCGCTTTGAATCAGCAGAATGTCAAGCGGCTGCTCGCCTACTCGGGTATCGCCCACGCGGGCTACATCTTGATGGGGCTTGTAGTGCTGAACAACGAAGGGCTCCAGGCGATGCTCTTTTACATCGTCGTCTACCTAATCATGAATCTGGGCGCTTTCCTGGTTGTGGTGATCGTCGCCAATGCCACCGGGAAAGAAGATATCGAGAGTTATCGCGGCCTGGCCTGGCGTGGGTCGGCCATCCCGGCGGTCTGCATGGCGATCTTTCTTTTCTCCCTTACCGGCCTTCCTCCGCTGGCGGGATTTGTCGGCAAGTTTTTTCTGTTCGCGGCGGTGATCAAGCAACAGTTCTATCTCCTGGCTGTGGTCGCGGTCATCAACAGCGTCATCTCCCTCTATTATTATGCCCGTATTGTCAAGACGATGTTCCTCGACTTTCCCCAGCCTTCTGATGGGCAAGTCAAGATGACCGCGGAGGCCGCGGTGCTGCTTGGCCTCCTTTCCAGCATGACCCTGCTATTTGGAATTTACTGGGGCCCCCTGGTCGCCTTCACAAATCACTCCCTCAGTTTCTTTGTCAAGTAAGTTTTCTGGAACGACCGCAGTTGACGTTTTTTGGCCATTTTCCGCCAATTCGGGACACTCTTTACTGGGTAGGCGCTGCCCGAGTCTGTAAAAAATCGAAGAAATATCAGCGTCTTGTCCAAATAACTGCGATTGGCATCCTGCTTGCTGCTGGTGTTCCACTGCACGAGTTGTTCGTCCGGAGCAAAGGAGAAGCAAGATGACCAGAGACAAGAATTTCTTGAAGTGGGGGCTCGTAACCTTAGCAATGCTCTGCTTGGCCCATGCCCGGGTTTCGTTTGCCGAGCAACCGATCGAGCAGATCAAGAAGACGGTGGAGCGTGTGATCGAGATCCTCCAGGGGCCTGGCAGCAATGCGGATGGCAGGAAGGCCGAGACGAGACAGATGATTCGCCAGACTCTTCTGCCCCGTTTTGACTTTGCCGAAATGGCCCAGAGATCCCTGGGAAGTCGCTGGAAGAATCTGGATGGAAGACAAA
>JAHFAP010000176.1 GCA_023250495.1 Deltaproteobacteria bacterium
GTGGAAAGTTCCCGCGAGCAGAAGAATGAGCATGATGCCCAGCCAGAAGTTGGGCATGCTGATTCCGAAGAGACCGCAGCTCGTGCCGAGATTGTCGACCCACGAGTTGGGCCGGGCGCCGGCCCAAACTCCAAGCGGGATGGCGAAGGTAACTGCGATCAGGATCGAGAAGATCGCCAGCTCGATCGTTGCCGGCAACCTCTGCGCGATGACCTCTCTCACCGGGGCTGAGAAGCGGAAAGACTTGCCGAGATCACCGGTGGCAGCAGAGACAACGAACTTGAGGTACTGGACGTGAACCGGCTGATCCAATCCCCAGCGTCGCTTTGCCTCCGCGAGGTCAGCCGCTGTGTTCTCCTGGCCGAGCAGCATGGTCGTGGGATCGCCGGGGGCCGCGTGGAGCAGAACGAAGACCAGGAGGGTGATCAGAAGGAGCACAGGAAGCGTGCCGAAAAGACGTTGGAACAAATAGACCGTCACCGCGTCTCCTTTTACCTCACGCAACTCATCTGGCGACAGAGCCCAGGGCAACGCTCTTTTTGAGTCAAAGGACCAGCGCGATAGGCTTCTGCTTTATTTGAGCACGCGGATGTCTTCTCCAAAGATCCGGCCGCTGGGCGTCGGCTTGTAGTCGATCTGCTTTGCCAGTCCGTAGATCATCTTGTGACGCCACATGAAGCAGGCTGCTGCGTCCTCGGTGATGACACTCATCGCCTCGGCGAGGACTTTTCTCCGCTTGTCCGGCTCGAAGGTTTGCCGCTCCATGGCGAGGAGCTTGTCCAGCTTGGGGTTCGAGTAGCCGATGCGGGGCGAGCCTCCGGTTTCGAAATATTGGGACAGAGCTACGCTCGGATCTACCACCGACCCTCGGCCCATATAATAGAAGGGCGTCTTGCCGGCCTGGACATTGGACCAGAGGGTCGCCCACTCCGGCGTGAGCAGCTTGGCGCGGAAACCCGCAGCGTTGAGCATGGGCACGATCGCCTCGTTGATTTGCTTATCCAAGGTATAGCGGCCCACCGGAGTCTGAAGTTCCACGTCCACGCCGTTGGGATAGCCCGCTTGGGCTAGTAGCTTGCGCGCCTTCTCCGGGTTGTAATCGTACTTGGGTTTCAGATTGGGGTCATAACCGTACTGGCCCGGACCGATCGGCCCATCGAGACGCGTGGCGAGTCCCTGCAGCAGCGTGTTGATGATTCGATCTCGGTCGATCGCGTGGCAGACCGCCTGACGAACCTCTTTCTTGTCAAATGGCGGCTTGGGTTGCATCGCCAGGAACATGATCTCGACGGCGTCCACGGTCGTCGCCTTGGCGTTGGGGTCGCTCTCGACGCGCTTGCGCAGGTGAGGAGGGATGAACTGGGCGATCTGGATTTCGCCGTTCAATAGAGCCGTCACCCTTTGCTCATCCTCGCGCATGACCCGGTAGATGAGCTCATCCGGCGCCTGCTTCATCTGCTTCATCCCCGGATAGTCGAGATTCTTCGTGATCACAAAGCGCTGGCCCGGGATGAGCTCCTTAAACTTGTAAGGGCCGGCGCCAATCGGATATTTTCGGTCGGCTTCGGCGCCATATTTCTCGTAGACCGCTCTGTTGGTGATGATGAAGCGGTCGAAGAGGTATTCGACCAAGGGAGCGGTCGGCTCCTTGGTCGTGAAGCGGACTGTGTATTTGTCCACTGCGGAGGCCGCAGCGATAGGAGCGATATTTTGCGGCTGTTTGCTCTGCGGATCGTTCCTCACTCGATTGAAAGAGTGAACCACATCGTCGGCCGTGAGCGGCGAGCCATCATGCCAGCGGATATCCTTGCGCAAATAGAAAATCCAGGTGTTCGGATCTTTGACTTCCCAGCGTTCGGCGAGCATACCGGCATAGTCGCCCTTGTTGAAGTCGTAGGTGCCGAGACAGCCCATGACCTGGCACCAGATGCCGTAGAGCAGGGAGACGCTGTCGCCGTAAGGGTTGAATGTCTCCATCGTCTCCGTGACGCCGATGGAAACGCGGGTCTGCGCGGCGGCGGACCACGGTTTCCCTGCCAGAATCAGCAACGCCATCAGCCCTGCAATCAGCATCTTTCGTCGCCACTTCATATCAGCCTCCTTTGAATCGAGCGGCTTGGACTCCCGCGTCGATGCGCAAAGATGAATAGAGCCACCAACGAGCCTACTTCTATGCCCTGCCTCTATTTTCTGTCAAGCCCTGTAAGGTTGTAACCCGGACGGATCACGCGATATAAGGAAATCCGGCATCGACGAACAACCCGGGAGGAAATTCCGCTGCTTCGCGTCTTTCGCCCTCTGCTCTACAAAAACTACGCGATTTTCTCGTCCTGCGATTTTTTTGCCTCTGTCGGCCAATTCATTCAGGAGGTCGCCCTCTATTGGATCGCCTACGAGATCACAGACTCAGCCTTGGCCCTGGGCGTCTTGGGCCTGAGTGAGGCGGCGCCTCGTTTAATCCTCAGCGCTGTCGGAGGCGCCTTAGTCGATCGTTACAACCGCTTGCGCCTGGTGATTCTCATCCAATTTTTCACTGCCGTCCCCATATTCATCTTCATCGCTTTGTACTTCGCTGATGTTTTACAGTTCTGGCACATTCTTGCCCTCCAGGTCGTGACTTCTGTGGTTCGCAGCGTCAACCCTTCAGCCTCTCAATCGCTCTTGCGCGAGTTAGTCCCGGAAGAAGCGCTTATGAGCGCGGTCGCCCTTTTCACGATCGAGTTCAATTTCGCTCGGATCGTCGGCCCTTCTGTGGGAGGGGTCCTGATCCTGTGGCTCGGTGTCGGCGGTTGTTTCGTAATCTACGGGATAACTCTCATCGCTGCTGGACTGGGGATGCTTTTCATCGATCTCCCCCCAGAGGAAATGGGCAAGGGAGAAGAAAACCTGCTCCGGGAAGTCAAGGAGGGATTCCAGTACATCTTGCAGGCGCCGGTGATTCTGAGCAGCATCGCGGCGGCCTATATCCTCAGCATTTTCGTCGGCACCTACCAGCGGTTTCTCCCGGTCTTCGCTAAAGAGATCCTCAATGTGGGGCCCGAAGGGCTGGGAATTTTGATGGCTGCTCCGGGTCTGGGCGCTGTTGCCTCCATGTTGTGGGTCGCCACTGCCGGCGAGCAGTGGCGGAGGGAAACCATGCTCTGGGTGACCACCGCTCTCACCCCGCTTTTTCTTATGCTCTTTTGTCTCTCGCGCCATTTTTGGTTGTCCGTGGCTCTTCTAGCCCTCGTCGGCGGAGGGCAGATCGCGTTTCGCACGGTCAGCCGCGTGATCATTCAAATCGACGTCCCGCATGCGCTCTTGGGCAGGGTGATGAGCGTCTTCGTGATGGACCAGGGAATGCGCTCGCTCGGTTCGTTAGTGATGGGAATCTTTGCCAGCTTCTTTGGCGCCGACGTGGGACTGGCGCTGACCTCGGCCGTATCTTTGTGCCTTACCTCGACACTTTTTTATTACCTTCTGCGACCAAAGCGGAACAACGTTGCCTCACTTTAGCATCAATCCGGTTCGGCGCCGCAGTCAACTCCTGTTAGCTTTTGGGCTTCCCGGGTAATCCGCGAGCCTCCACTGACCGTTCGAGCTAGCAGATCCAGATGGTGGCACGGCAGTTGCTACCTTAATAAAACTCGTAACTGACTCTGGGGGTAGCTAATGCAGGCTCTATTCGACCTGGGGACAGTCAATCTGGCCATTCCCGCCTGGCAGATGGCACTTTACATCGGCCTGATGGGCCTCTGCATGATCTGGCGAAAAACAAAATGCTGCCTTCTTACTACTTACTTCTTTGCCTTCTACTGGGGATATTACCTATTCGCCCATGATTTCCTAAGTGTCGCTCATGGCGATTCGACGGCGCAGAGCGCTTACATCGGTTTCGGCCTCGCTCTTGTCGCTTTCAGCCTGATTGCTTTGTTCTACGAAGAGCGATAGCGAGCCTTGCGCATTTGTCTCAAACTGACTATTGGACAGGGGAGAACGAGAGGGCTCGCGCGTCGCGCGCGTGCGGCCTTCTCGGACGCAACTTGATTGAGACATAGGAGGGGCAGCCATGGAGGACTTGTCGAGACAGAGGACGCTCAGGAAGGCGCCGTTTTTGGAGTGGTGCGACGCCGAGGGGCTGGCGGTGGTCACAGGTTATGGCGTGGAGGACCTGCGTACCTTGCCGCTCGCCCATTGGGAGCGCGTGGGAGGGCCGGCAGCCTACTGTCACCTCGAGGGATCCCAGGGGTTCGTCGGCGCGTTGGTCGTGGAGATCCCGCCCGGACAGAGTCTCCGGACGATCCGCCACCTCTACGAGGAACAAGTTCTTATCCTGGAAGGCCGCGGCGCGACCCAGTTCTGGAGCGACGGCAGCCAACAGGCGGTCACGCTGGAATGGCAGGCCGGCAGCCTCTTCTCGCCGCCGCTCAACGCCAGGCATCAGCACTTCAACGGCTCGTCGTCGGAGCCGGTGCGGCTTGTGGCGGTGAACAACGCGCCGCTGATCTTTAACATCTACAAGTCGGCGGATTTCATCTTCAGCGCGCCGTATGACTTTTCCAACCGCTTCAGCGGCGAGCGAGATTACTTCAGCAGCGAGTTCAAGCCCGGGGAGCTCGAAGATACCGCGGTGAATTTCATTCCGGATGTCTACGCGGTCCCGCTCAACGATCACCCGGAGCGCGGCGTCGGCTTCAGCCGTCTGGGCATTCATCTTTCCGGCAATTCGATGGTCGGGCACATCATGGCGATTCAGTCCGGGACCTACAAGAAGGCGCACCGCCACACCGCGGGCGCGCAGGTCATCGTGCTGAGCGGCAAGGGATACAGCTTGATGTGGCCGCCGGGCGGAGATTTCGTTCGCGTCAACTGGAAGAAGGGAAGCCTCCTCGTTCCGCCTGAGGGCTGGTATCACCACCACTTCACTGCCAGCCCGGAAGCGGCGCGCCACCTGGCATTGCGCCGAGGACTGCGCGGTGTCGGCATTCCCTGGCTTGCTTCGGTGAGCGAACGTGACGGCGGAAATATGCTCGAGCATGAGGACGAGCCGCCGGAGATCCGGGCGATGTACGAGGCTGAGCTGGCCAAGGAAGGCGTTCCGCTCAGAATGAGGCCCATCCAACGACCAAAGTAACGGGCGGCGCAGAGAAAACCTTACTGCTCAGAGACAGAGGAGAAAAAAATGAAGATCGAAGAGATCGCACGTTTGCTGGGCGGAAAACACCAGGGTCAGGGGAATAGGGAAATCCGCGGCGTGGCAGGGCTGGAAAGCGCTGGAGCCGAGGAGCTCACGTTCGCCGAGGGTGGGCGAGCCCTTGAGCGCGCTTCCCGCTCCGCTGCGGGCTGCATCCTGGTTCCTGCGGGGGCATCGCTGCCCGGCCGGACGACCATTGAGGTGAGTCATCCGAAACTCGCCCTGATTCGAGCGGCCGCGGCGCTCCTGCCGGCCCGCAAGGTTGAGCCGGCCATTCACCCGACGGCTGTTGTCTCTCCCAGCGCTCGGTTGTCGCCCAGTGTGCATGTGGGGGCACACGTGGTGATAGAAGAGGAGGTGATCGTGCGAGAGGGGACCGCTCTCGGAGCCGGCGTCTTTCTCGGTCGGGGCGTGGAGATTGGGTCTGACTCTATCCTATATCCCAAGGTCACCGTCTATCCGGGCGCGCGCATCGGGAGCCGGGTGACGATTCATGCAGGCTCGGTGATCGGCTCGGATGGCTTTGGCTACGTCTTTGCCGAAGGCCGGCATCACAAGTTCCCGCAATTGGGACAGGTGATTATCGAGGACGACGTCGAGATCGGCAGCAATACCACTATCGATCGCGGCTCCCTGGGAAATACGGTCATCGGCCAAGGCAGCAAAATTGACAACCTGGTCCAAATCGCTCACAACGTCCGTATCGGGCGCCACTGCGTGATCGCGGCGCAGACCGGCATCTCGGGAAGCGTCGAGATCGGCGATTACGTGGTGATGGGCGGGCAGGTCGGCGTCGGCGACAGGGTCCGAATCGAAGACCAGGCGGTCATCGGCGCGCAAGCCGGTATTCCCACGGGCAAGGTCGTGCGTCGCGGGAGCGCCATGTGGGGGACGCCGGCCCGGCCCATGTCGGAGTTCAAAAAGACTTACGCGCAGCTAACGAACTTGCCCAACCTCGCCAAGAAGGTGAACGAGCTTTCACGGCGGGTCGCCGCACAGTCGAAGAGCGGCTGAGCCGGTTTCAATCATGGCAGTCGTGCGGCTGGCTCGGCAGCTCACATCCGCCTGTCCAAACTCCTGTACTGGATCGCTTCTGAAATATGCGCGGGCTGGATTTCTTCGGAGCCTTCCAGGTCGGCGATGGTGCGGCTGACTTTGAGGACGCGGCTGTAGGCGCGGGCGCTCAAGCCCAGCTTGTTGATCGCGACTTCAAGCAGCCTTTCTCCTTCCTGTTTCACGCCGCAGTAGCGCTTGATATCTCTTGTCCCCATCTGGGCATTGGCGTGGATGCCTCTTTTCTGAAACCGCTCGAGCTGAATGGCTCGCGCCGCGTTGACCCGCCGGCGAATGAGCGTTGAGGATTCACCTGCATCCCGGCTGGCCAGATCCTGGTAGCGCAGCGCCGGCACTTCGACCTGGATATCGATCCGGTCCAGCAGAGGGCCTGAGACCTTGGAGCGGTAGCGTTGGATCTGCGGCGGGGTGCAGCCGCATTCTTTCTGCGGATCGGTAAAAAATCCGCACTGACA